>CAZBTW010000065.1:0-5286 GCA_964494925.1 uncultured Aquiluna sp. | reverse complement strand
CGATCTTCGGTTGAGATTAAGTCAGAGGTTGCAGCGAATGACTTCAGGGAATCTGGCGAACGTGAGTTTCTGAATTACGGGCACACCCTCGGGCACGCAATCGAGCATGCTGAGCGCTATAAATGGCGGCATGGTGCTGCGATATCAATCGGGATGGTATTTGCGGCCGAGTTATCGATGCTCTCTGGCAAGCTCTCAGAGTCTGACGTGAACAGACATCGTTCCATTTTTGAATCTCTCGGGCTACCAACCACTTATCGCGCAGACCGCTGGAATCAATTGCTGGACACCATGCAGCGAGATAAAAAGTCAAGGGCTGGTGCGTTGAGGTTTGTTGTTCTCGACAAAATCGGAAA
This sequence comes from uncultured Aquiluna sp., assembly GCA_964494925.1. GTDB lineage: Bacteria > Actinomycetota > Actinomycetes > Actinomycetales > Microbacteriaceae > Aquiluna. The sequence goes on along the minus strand of CAZBTW010000065.1, from coordinate 4,930 downwards.
GCCTGCCATTTTGAATGCCCCCACGCCAGAGCTCCTATTTACTGCATTTCAGTCGATTGTGGAATAGCGTGTAACTATGCCAGACATTTACGTACTAAACGGACCGAACCTAAACTTGCTAGGTTCACGTGAGCCTGAGATATACGGTTCGATGACTCTGTCAGACATAGCGCAGTCTGTGACCAAATCGGCGAACCAGCACGGCAAGAGCGTTGAGGTTCTGCAGACCAACAGTGAAGATGAACTGATTGGCTGGATTCATCGGGCAATGACGGAAAAGGCCAGTATTGTCCTGAATCCTGCTGCCTTCACTCACTACAGCTATGCACTAAGAGATGCATGTGCGGCGTTTACTGGTTCCGGGCTAAGGCTTATCGAAGTGCACATCACTAATCCCCACAGTCGCGAGGAGTTTAGACACAACAGCGTGATTTCAGGCGTTGCAACAGGCGTAATTGCAGGTTTTGGTCTCGATAGTTACCTGTTGGCCCTTGAGCAGCTGTCACGCGACTAGAATTTGCAAGGTTCTTAAGGAGAATAATGGCAACCTCAAATGATCTAAAAAACGGCATGGTGCTGCAAATCGAAGGACAGCTCTGGAGCGTCATTGAATTTCAGCATGTGAAGCCTGGCAAGGGTCCAGCCTTTGTTCGCTCCAAACTTCGCAATGTGCTCAGTGGAAAGGTTGTTGACAAGACCTTCAACGCCGGCGTCAAGATTGAAACAGCAAATGTTGACCGCAGAGACATGCAGTATTTGTACAACGATGGCTCCGGCTATGTGTTCATGGACACCACCAACTACGACCAGCTAACGGTACCGGCCGAGGTTGTGGGGGATGTGGCGAACTTCATGCTTGAAAATCAAATGGCAACCGTGGCACTGCACGAGGGAGCTGCCCTCTACGTTGAGTTGCCACCTTCGGTTGTTCTTGAAATTACCTACACCGAGCCAGGACTGCAGGGTGACCGCTCAACCGGTGGCTCTAAGCCGGCGACCCTAGAGACCGGATACCAGATTCAGGTTCCGCTGTTCATTGAGAACAACACCAAGGTCAAGGTTGACACTAGAACTGGTGACTATCTGGGACGCGTGAGCGAGTAGTTGAGTAGCCGTAGCAAATCCCGTAAACGTGCCCTAGATGCTCTTTACGCCTCAGAACTTCGTGGCGGCAAAGCACTGGAGTTACTTCAGGAGACGGCCAGTGGTGTTGCCGACAGGCAGAACCAACAGGCAATCTTTGACTATGCCGAATCGATAGTTACTGGGTTTATTGCCAATCAGGAAATTATCGACAACGAGCTCAGGCAGCTGGCTGATGGCTGGACGCTAGAAAGAATGCCCAGCATCGACAGGGCGATCCTAAGACTTGGGGCCTGGGAGATTCTTTATAACTCCGAGGTTCCCAACGAAGTTGCGATAGCCGAGGCTGTTGCCCTCGCTTCAGAATATTCCACAGATGATTCGCCAAAGTTCATAAATGGCGTGCTAGCTAGGTTGGCAAAGGGGAGCCAGGCACTCTAGGGTGCTATGATTTAGACAAATGTCCTTTAAATTCGTCCTGCGAGGCGAAGAAGGAGAAGCCCATGGCTGATCGAATAGTCCTATCTGAACCTGACATTCTCAGGGCGCTGACGCGAATCGCTCATGAAATCATCGAGTCAAATTCCGGTCCAAATGACCTCGTGATTTTAGGTATCCCAACCAGAGGGGTGTTCCTCTCGGAGCGTCTCTGCCAGATTTTGTCCTCTATAGAGCCTGATGCGAACTTTGCTCCGGGCATCCTTGACATCACAATGTATCGTGACGACCTTGGACAAGGTTCAAGGCCTCTTGGGCAAAGCCAAATACCCGTGACCGGTTTGGACGACAAGACAGTTATCTTGGTTGATGATGTCCTGTTTTCTGGAAGAACAGTTCGTGCTGCGCTCGATGCGATCCGCGAATATGGCCGACCCAAACAGGTCAAGTTGGCAGTCCTTGTTGATCGCGGACATCGTGAGCTTCCGATTCGCCCAGACTTCGTCGGCAAGAACCTACCAACCGCACTGACTGAGCATGTTGCCGTCAGCCTGTCTGAGATTGACTCGATCGACCAGGTGGTGATCTCAGAATGAAACACTTGGTTTCTATTTCGGACCTATCTCGTGATAGCGCGCTGCAGCTTCTGTCTGATTCCGAACAGTTAGCCTCTGTCAACGACCGGGATATAAAGAAGCTTCCAACACTTCGAGGTAAGACGGTCGTGAACCTTTTTTACGAGAACTCGACCAGGACTCGAATCAGCTTTGAGATTGCGGCTAAGCGCCTAAGCGCCGATGTCATAAATTTTGATGCGAGCACCTCCTCTCTTTCAAAGGGTGAGTCGCTTCGAGACACCGCACAAACCTTGCAGGCACTCGGAGCCGATGCCATTGTCATGCGGCATCCAATGGCAGGCGCAGCGACCAGGCTTGCTACAAGCGGCTGGATAGATGCCTCCGTGGTGAATGCAGGCGACGGCCCTCATGAGCACCCCACTCAAGCACTTCTGGATGCCCTAACGATGCAGCAGCAGCTTGGCCTTGGTGACGATTTCAGTGGCTTGAAGGTGTTGATCGTGGGAGACATTCTGCATTCCAGGGTGGCAAGGAGCAACATTATGCTCCTGAACTTACTGGGGGCCTCGGTGAGCGTTGCAGGACCGCACTCGCTGGTGCCTCTGGAAATCAGTTCCCTTGGAGTAAAGATTCATCATGACTTCGATCCAGCTCTTGCAGAGAAGCCCAACGTTGTGATGATGCTCAGGGTTCAGGCCGAGCGGATGAGCAAGGAGCTTTTCCCATCAGCAAGCTCATACATAAAGCTTTGGTCGCTCAATCCAGAAAGGCTTAGCCAGGTGGAATCCGATGCAATCGTGATGCATCCGGGTCCTATGAACAGAGGGTTTGAGATATCTTCAGCGGCTGCCGACGATCCGCGCTCTGTTGTGCTTCGGCAGGTAACCAATGGGCTCGCGGTCAGGATGGCTGTCCTACAGCAGGTACTTTCAGGAGGTTTGGATTGAGCATAGTTTTGAAAGACTTGACCCTGTCTGATGGAACCGTCACGGATCTGAGGATCGAAAACGGCCTGATCGCCGAGATCGGCAAAATTGCAGACAAAGGAGTTGACTGCGCAGGTCTTATCGGACTCTCTGGATTCGTAGACCCACACACGCATCTACGTGAACCTGGCTTTGAGTCAAGTGAAACTGTGCTGTCTGGCTCTAAAGCCGCTGCTGCGGGCGGGTATAGCGCCGTCTGTGCAATGGCAAACACTTCACCGGTTGCTGACAACAGCAAGGTAGTCGAAGCCGTTTACGACGCAGGTATAAGTGCAGGCTACTGTCAGGTGCAGCCAATTGGTGCCGTCACTAAATCACTCGAAGGTGCCGCCCTTGCGGACATAGCCGGCATGAACAGGTCTCGGGCATCCGTGAAGATCTTCAGCGACGACGGCATGTGCGTCCATGACCCAGTACTAATGCAGAAGGCGCTCGCAGAGGTCAAGGTATTTGGGGGAGTAGTAGCACAGCACGCCCAGGAGCCGCTATTGACTCAGGGTGCACAGATGAACATGAGCCCCTTGGCCACAGAACTGGGACTGGCCGGTTGGCCACGAGTTGCCGAAGAGATGATTATCGCCAGAGACGCACTACTGGCTGAGCAAACTCAATCAAGGCTTCACATCTGCCACCTGACAACCGCAGGCGGAGTCGACGTTGTTCGCTGGGCAAAGAAGCGTGGAATTCAAATCACAGCTGAGGTAACCCCGCACCACCTCCTGCTCACCGAGGAATTGGTTCGCAGCTATGACCCTGTCTACAAGGTGAACCCGCCCTTGCGCACGAGCCAAGACGCAGCTGCCCTCTTAGATGGGCTACTGGACGGAACAATCGACGTTCTTGGAACTGACCACGCACCACACTCGCCAGAGAAGAAGGACGCTGAGTGGCAAAACGCTGCCTTTGGAATGTTAGGTCTAGAGACGGCTGCAAGTGTGTTGCATCAGGTTCTTCACCAGGCCGACAGCTTGGATTGGAAGCTGTTTGAGAACGTGATCAGTTCAAGGCCAGCCAAGCTAGCCGGTCTTTCAAATCAGGGTTCGCTTCAAATTGGCGGGCAAGCCAATCTGACAGTGTTTAATCCGCATGAAAAAATGAGTGTTGGCGCAATCTCGCATTCACTATCGAACAACAATCCCTACCGCGGGATGGAGCTACAGGGAAAGATCCAACACACCATCTACCAAGGTGTGTTCACGGTATTCGATCAAGAATTGCAGGAACTTAGTTGACAAGAGAAATTATCGGAACGCTGCTGATTCTGATCGTTCCACTGGTGGCATTACTGGCGTACCGGTCGGTTCGTAACACTCGCAAGCAGCAGGAATCTGAGATGCCTGAGCCACTTCAACTCGTCTCGAACGGTGATCAGGGACATTCAGGGTTTTATGTGAGCACCGTATATTCGGCAAGTCCTCTAACAAAGGTTTGGGCATATGGGCTGGGGTCACGAGGATCTTGCGAGATATCTGTGAATAGCGAAGGCGTGTCCATCAAGCGAAAGGGTGAACGGGATTTTCTGATTTCTTCCTCGCAGCTGGTCGGTCTTGATAGGGCCAGCGCAACAATTGACAAGGGCGTGGAGCGCGGCGGACTGATGGCTCTTAGGTGGAAATTGGGAAGCACTGAGCTTCTGACAAACATCCGGGTGTCGAATACCGACCAGGGCAAAGATTTAGAAAAAGAGATCACGAGCAGGCTAGGAGCTTCATTTTGAGTAAGGCGTATTTGGTTCTTGAGGACGGAACGGTCTTCACAGGCGACAGCTATGGCGCAGAAGGGTCGACTCTTGGTGAACTGGTCTTTGCAACCGGTATGACTGGCTATCAGGAGACGCTTACTGAC
>CAZBTW010000064.1:0-5516 GCA_964494925.1 uncultured Aquiluna sp. | reverse complement strand
AGGCAGATACCCACAGGCACCACGATGCCCAAATACCAGCACCTTATTCCCACTCAATCGTGCCCGGAGGCTTGGATGTGATGTCCAAAACAACTCGGTTCACCTCGTGAACCTCATTGGTGATTCGATTCGAAATTTTTGCAAGAAGATCGTAGGGAAGTCTTGACCAATCGGCGGTCATGGCGTCCTCTGATGACACCGGCCTCAGCACAATTGGATGACCGTAGCTTCGACCGTCCCCCTGCACCCCAACCGACCTGACATCGGCAAGCAAGACAACTGGACACTGCCAGATTTCTTTGTCTTTACCGGCCTTAGAAAGCTCCTCGCGGGCAATGGCATCGGCCTGGCGCAACAGATCCAAGCGCTCCTTGGTAACTTCACCAACAATCCGGATTCCAAGTCCAGGACCTGGAAAAGGCTGCCTGGAGACTATTTCATCAGGAAGGCCGAGTTCCGCGCCGATTGCGCGCACCTCGTCTTTGAACAGCTCTCGTAGCGGTTCGATGAGTTCAAAATCAAGATCATCGGGCAGGCCCCCAACGTTGTGGTGGCTCTTGATTCCAGCGGTTGCCCCGCCGCCGGATTCGACCACGTCCGGGTATAGCGTTCCCTGCACCAAGAATTTAATTGGGCGATTGTCGGCCTTTGCCTCGGCAACCAACTTAGCCTCTGCCTGCTCAAAGCTTCGGATGAATTCGCGCCCGATTATCTTTCGTTTTTGCTCAGGATCGGTCACTCCCTTGAGCGCCTCCAGGAAGACCTGCTCGGCATCCTCGGTCACTAGGCGAATTCCGGTTGCGGCCACGTAATCACGCTCAACCTGCTCCTTTTCGCCCTCGCGCAACAGACCGTGATCAACAAAAACAGCTGTTAGCTGGTCGCCTATTGCCCTATGAACCAGGGCTGCCGCTACTGCAGAATCAACCCCACCGGAAAGACCACAAATAACCCTGGCATCGCCAACCTGAGCACGAATTTTCTCTACCTGCTCAGCGATCACGTTCCCAGAGTTCCAAGTTGGAGAGATGCCAGCGCCTTCATAAAGGAAGTTCTCCAGCACCGCTTGGCCCTGCTCGGAATGCTTTACTTCTGGATGCCACTGAACGCCAAAGATCTTTTTCTGTTTCGACTCGAACGCCGCAACAGGGGTGGTGTCGGTTGAAGCTAGAACCTCGAAGCCAGCAGGGGCCTGCATCACCTGATCACCATGGCTCATCCAGCAAACTTGAGTAACTGGCTGACCCGCCAGCAAAGTTCCATTGTCTGCAACAACTAGATCGGTGGCTCCGTATTCACGCTTACCGGTTTTGTCCACCCGCCCACCAAGAGCGCTTGCTAGGACCTGGAATCCGTAGCAGATTCCAAGGATTGGAACACCCAGCTCAAGGATCTCTGGGTCCAAGGATGGCGAACCAGATTCATAAACACTGGAGGGCCCCCCGGACAAGATAATTGCGGCTGGGTCCTTGGCTTTAACTTCTGCCGCCGAGGCGGTGTGGTGGATGATTTCAGAGTAAACGTTTGCCTCACGGACTCGTCTTGCAATCAGCTGAGCGTATTGAGCTCCAAAGTCCACAACTAGAACTGGCTTCATTACTTTCCCACCTCATCAAGTTCTTGATTCGCCAACTTGGCATAGCGAGCCTCGGTGTAAAAACTCAAAAATGGCACAACCCCGCCCAAAGCAATCAATAAGAACCTGGTGAATGGCCAGCGCAATAGAGTCCAGACTCGGAAATCAGCGATCAGGTAAACCACGTAGAGCCAGCCGTGAATAATCAAGATCCAGACCGTTAGGTTTACGCCAACTTCCGGTAATCCCTCCCCGTCAACGCCATACTGCTCGAAGGCAATGAACCCATTTGGGCCAAATAGCCAAAGGTCAAAACCTAGAAAGGGGAGTCTTCTAATGCCCCAGGTGATCATCAAAAGGATTAGGAAGCCACCGGTCACATAGGAAGAGGCCTTGTAGAAACGAAGGACTTTTCTGATCTGTGGAACCTGGCTTGGATTTACACCTGACATGAAGACAAGTTTAGTTCGCAGAAATCTCTGCAAGGACCTTCAGCGCAGCTGATTTAGCCTCATCGGCATTCTTGCCTGTTAGAGCCGCCTCAAATACTCGTTGCGCCTCTAGCACCGACAGCGAACTAAGCGCGGTTCGGACCGCTCCAACCTGCGATCTAGATGATGAAACCGAGTGGAAGCCCATTCCAGCAAGAACCACTGCAAATGCAGGGTCAGATGCGCTTTCACCACAGACACCAGAGTAAATCTCTGCGGCTGAGCAATTCTCGGCAATTTGCTGCAGTGCCCTGATGAGGGCTGGCTGCCAAGGGTTCAGCATTGCACCGAGCGCTGGATTCATGCGATCGGATGCAAATAAGTACTGAGAGAGATCGTTGGTTCCGACAGAAATGAAATCTAGCTCCCCGGCAAGCTGCGGGATTTCGTAGACCAGGCTCGGTGTTTCAACCATCACCCCAACCTTGAACTCCCCAGCCTCACGAGCCAGTTTTGCAAAGTCAATGGCCTCAACTGCCGTGGCAATCATCGGAGCCATCACCCAAACCTCACGGCCTGATTCCTGTCTGGCCAATTCCAAACTGGCCAATTGATCCAGGATGAAATCACGGTGCTGAGCAATTAGTCGATAGCCCCTCACGCCAAGCGCTGGGTTTTCCTCGTGCCCCATGTCCAAGAAAGGGACCGGCTTATCACTACCGGCATCAATGGTTCGAACTACGATCGGACCAGCCGGTGCTGCCGAGAGAATCTCGGCATAGGACTTTGCCTGCGCTTGCCGACTTGGCTTCGTGCTGGCAGAAAGGTAAAGCAGCTCGGTGCGGAAAAGCCCGACACCCTCTGCCGCAGAGGCGCTTGCAGCAACCGCATCCTCTAGTGAACCAATGTTTGCCCGAACCGGAATGATTGGATCGTTTGACTTTGCCACGAATGAAATTGGCTTTGTGATATCAGATTCTTGTCCACCAACCACAACTCGGTCTCCGACTGGGTCCACCAAGACCTGCATGCCATCAACCAGCTGAGATGCCTGGCTGCATGAGACAACAGCAGGAATTGACTTGGAGCGACAAATGATTGCAGTGTGCGAGGTTGGACCACCCTGGATGGTGATTACTCCGACGACAGCATCGGTGAACTGGGCGGTGTCGGCCGGTGAAAAGTCCTCGCCAACAATTACAAATCTGCCCTCTTTGGGAAGCTCTAGCCCGAGCGAGATTCCAGCAATGCTGGCAGCTACTCGCTTGGCCAAATCTCGAATGTCGTTCAATCGCTCTTCAAAGGCAGCATCGCCAGCAAAAATCTCGGCATAGGTCTCGACCGCATTTATAAACGCCGTTCCAGCATTCCAACCGGATTCAATCTCGGCCACCGCAGTCTCAAACAGCTCTTCGTCTTCGAGCAGCATCACTAGGGCCTCGAAGATCTCAGCGGAGGTTTCTCCTGCCTTTTCTGCGAGTTGGTTCATCTCGACTGCAACGTCAGCAATTGCCTTCTTCAGCTGATCGCTCTGGGCAGCCAAGTCGCCATCATGCTTAGCCGCTTGCGGCAGGGCAGTTGCCGGTTTTACTCGAAATACTTCAGCTGCGACGGCCCCCAGGCCTACGCCCATGCCGGCAAGGATTGCTCCGTTTGATACCAAAACTAACCCTTCAGGAACTCTTGAATCTGAGAAATAAGGGCATTTGCAACTGTCTCGTCATCAGAGTCAACTTCAACCGAAAGAACCTCACCGGTCTTGGCCTTCATCGCCATCATGCGAAGTGGGGAATTTGCCTTGACCAATTCTGCGCCAGGCTTTCCCATGCGAACCTCTAGACCAGACTCTTTGACCAACTTCACGATCTGACCAGCGGGCCTTGCGTGCAGTCCAATTGGGTCCAATACGGTTACTTCGCCCTTAGTTGTTGACATTATTTCCTCCTGAAATTTCTAATAAATACTAACTAACGCTGTTGGTGCTAACGGCTGGTCATTTGTGACTTAACGACCCCTGATGCTTCGCTACGGCCTGAACAAGTGGTTGCTGCAGTGGGTGGCCTTCGGCTATTCCACACACCTCTTCGGCGAAATTTTCGGGGGTCAGGCTTGCGAGTTTTTGCGCCAAAAAGGCCACTTCAGGATCCTCATCACTTCTGAACACCAGCGCTGCTTCGATGACTTCCAACAGCGCCACTGGGCTTTCTCCGTATTCAGCCAGTTGGGCTGCTGGACCAATCAGACGTTCAAGTCGGGAGAGCTTTCTTAGTGGCTGCCTGCCAACCCGCTCTACCTGATCATCAAGTGCAGGATTCGCTAGGCGCTCAAGTGTCTTGCGAACATACTGAGCATGTTCGTTGGCATCAAAGCCATGTCTAGTGACCAGGACCATTGAGGTCTCTTCCATCACCCTGGCGGTTATGTCCCGGACGATTGGGTCCGTCAATGCCTCAGCAATTGTGCGGTGACCATGCATCTGGCCAAGATAGGAAATTGTAAGGTGAGCGGTATTGACCGTGTAAAGCTTTCGCTCAATAAAAGGAGTGAGATCCTGAACCATGTGTGCAGCGGGGATCCCCAGGTCAATGCCATTTAGGCTGCTGGTGTCGATGACCCACTCGCAAAAACTTTCGGCGTAGACATCCGGCTCAACACCGGGTGGCTGCATTGGAACAATGCGATCAACCGCCGTGTTAGCAAAGTAAACCCCAGCAATTGGAAGTGTCGTCAGCTCAGCTATTTTCTGCTGCAAGATGTCCGTGGCATTGATCGCATTTTCACAAGCCATGATCACCAGTGGATTAGTTGAGGTGCGGGACTTCAGCCCGGCCACAATCGCTGGTGCAATGAATGGAAGTATGTTCGTCCCAACCGATGCGGTGATAACGTCTGCTTCCGCGATTGCCAAAGTTAGTTTGTCTTGCTCGGTCGAAGAATTGACAACATCAAAGTTGCTGTAGTGAGTCCTGGCGTTTGAATGCCCAAGCTCGACCAAATCATATCCACCCGAGCTCTTCAGCTTGTCAATCAGGCCTTGGTTCACATCCGCGAATGTTACGAAGTAGCCGGCATCCTGCAGCACAGCACCAATGAAACCTCGGCCTATGTTGCCGGCACCAAAGTGAACTGCCCGCATGCTGCGCTGTTCCATGATTCTCGCCTGATTTCTAGTGTTAGTCGGTGCTCAACAAGAGTTCAACAATTTCACTTGGGTTTGTTGACTCCTGAAAAATAGCTAGCTTTTCTTCGTCTTGAATCAACTCAGCCAAGTTGCCCAGCAATTCAACGTGTCCATCGCCCTGAGAGGCAATACCAAGCACACAGGTAACTTCATCATCGCCCCAAGCAATCGGCTTGGCTAGGCGAACAAAGACCAGTTGATCAAAGATCACGTGTTTTCTGGATTCGTCAGTTCCGTGAGGAATGGCGAATCCGAGTCCGATGGCTGATGGGAACACTTGCTCGCGCTCCCACATTGCATCGGCATATTCAGAGGAGATTGCTCCCAG
>CAZBTW010000063.1:0-5537 GCA_964494925.1 uncultured Aquiluna sp. | reverse complement strand
GACACTGGCGAAGTCAGTTCCTGCTTTAAGTTCTAGTCCCATTCACTAGTGAACTCCGCGGTGGCGAGAAATGTTCCCTGCTACTCGTTTAACTTTTGGTTGTAGTTGAGCCTGTTGTTTTTCACCGCAGTAAATGTCCGCTCGAGCGAAGCAGATGCGGAGCTGAAAAGCTGCTGCATGATCCTTACGAATAAAAAGTCAACCATCGCCAATTGAACAATTCTTGAGGTCATGGCACCGGATCGAAACCTAGATTCCTTGGCTGAGGTAACCAGGACGTGATCGGCAAGCCTTCCAATCGGAGATGCTGGGTGGTTGGTAATTGCGATGATGGTTGCGCCAGACCTCTTAGCAGTCTCCATCATCTGGAATGTTTCCGAAGTCACACCTGAATTGCTGATTGCAATAGCAACATCCTGGTCATTTAGTACCGCTGCTGAGGTGAGTGCAAGGTGATTATCAGACCAGCAGAATGCAGTCAGCCCAATCCGGTGCAGTTTTTGCTGCAGGTCCATTGCCGCCAGGTAGCTAGAGCCAAGCCCATAAATATCAAGACGCCTGCAGCCAATAATGGCTGCAGCGGCCTTATCGAGCGCAATTCGGTCCACCCCCCGGGCAGTGTCGGTAATAGCCTCAGACTCTTGGTGAGATATTTTGAACAGGGTTTCGTCGATTGAGTCAGATTCGGTCACATCACCTTCTGCAATTGCGAACTTCTCGGTCGCGCTTCGCTTCCTGTCAAGCGCAACCACAATTGCAGCCTTTAGGTCGGAGTATCCCGAGTAGTCCAAAGTCTCACAAAAACGAGTAATAGTTGCCGAAGAAACTCCTGCGCGGTCCGCGAGCTCAGCAATGGTTAGGTGCGCAGCGGCCTCTAGGTCGGATAATAACGAATCGGCCAATGTCATCTGGGCGGGTGTCATGTTCTTGCGATATGCATTGACTCGCTGAGTTAGATCAAACACGCCGCTCCTTTGCTCGCATCACAATTGTGTCAGAAATTTGTCGCAGAGAAAAAGTATTTCATTTTGGTAAATTTTTTCAGTAAAAATAAAACTTGTGAAATTTATGCAATACATTTACCGCATGTTTCAAACAAACAAGGTTAATCCTGACCTAGTTGGCCAAGAGCTACCTACGGAGATGCGCAACCCAAAGAGCGCAGATCTTCACCTGCTCAGCATTTCCCAGGTTCTTGAGCTCATAAACGAAGAAGATGCCTATGCCATCGAGCAGGCCCGCCTGCAAACAGCAACTGTTTCAAGGCTGGTTGCTGCTGGCATAGATGCGATTTCCAAGGGCGGGAGTATTCACTATTTCGGTGCTGGCACCTCCGGCCGAATTGCTACCCAGGATGCTGCCGAGCTTTACCCAACTTTCCATTCACCTCCAGAGTCGGTTGTTGCCCATATGGCAGGAGGGCAGCAGGCCCTGCTCACTTCGGTTGAGAATGCAGAGGATGATTTTGAGGCGGGCAGAAAAGATTCCTCCTCCCTAGGCCCCAATGATCTGGCAATTGGCCTAGCTGCGTCTGGGCGAACTCCGTATGTAGGGGGAGCGTTACAACAAGCACAGGAACTTGGCGCCACCACAGCACTCATTGCCTGTGTTCCCGAACCTCAATTGGCTAAGTATTCAGACATCACCATCGCCGGGGATACCGGTCCCGAAATTCTCACCGGCTCCACCAGGCTTAAAGCGGGAACCTTTCAAAAAGCCGTTCTTTCAGGCTTTTCAACAGCCGTCATGGTTGGACTAGGAAAGACCTACTCGAACCTGATGGTGTCCATGGTGGCAACCAACGAAAAACTTCATTCAAGGAGCATCCGCATCTTGATGGAAGGCTCTGGAGTGAGCGAAGAAGAGGCAATCAAAACACTGGAAGCTGCTTCCGGTGATTTGAAACTTGCCTTGACCTCAGCAATCTCTGGGCAATCACCAGAATCTATTGCCCCGACACTGGCAAGCGTCGGCGGAGTAGTCCAAAAGGCGCTGGAGATTATTGGCACCAAATAAATAGGTTTGTGGGCTTGGCTAACTCACGATTAACACCCCCAGCCGACACGAGAAAATCGAAGGAGAACCAATTGAGAAAGAGATTAAGTGCTCTAGGGCTCATCGGAGTAGCCGCTCTAGTGCTAACCGGTTGCGCTCCGGCTGCTGATGAACCAGCCGAGACCGCTACCAGTGGTGCTACCGCTACTGCAGAGCCAGTAGACCCAGTAACCCTGACAATGTGGTCATGGAGAACCGAAGATGTTGAGAAGTACAACACCATCTTTGACGTATACGAAGCTGCAAACCCAGGTGTAACCGTTGAGTTTGAAGCATTCCTAAACACTGAATACAACCAGCTGTTGGCCACCGGCCTTGAGGGCTCAGACGGCCCAGACCTAGCTATGGTTCGTGCTTATGGTGGAGTGCAAGCTCTGATTGAAGCTGGGCAGCTTTTGCCAGTTGACGGCCTAGTAGACACATCCAGCGTTGAGCAGAGCCTATTGGCGGCAGCGACTGGTCGCACCGATGGAAACCTTTACGGTGTTCCTTTTGCAACCCAGACCCTGCAGATGTTCTACAACAAGGGCATCTTTGACGAGCTTGGCCTAACCGAGCCAACCACTTGGGATGAGTTCATTGCTTTGAACGAAGCAATCGATGCCGGCGGCTACACCCCTATGGCTCTTGGAGCCAAGGACGCTTGGATGCTGCCAATCTTCCACGAGATCGTTGGTGCTGCTCGCTACGGTGGACCAGAGTTCCGTGACGAACTTCTGTCTGGAGCAACCGACTTCACTGATGCAGACTATGTTGCCTCGATCCAGATCGTGGACGACATGACTGAATACATGGTTGATGATGTTGTAGGTGTTGCCTATGCCGACTCACAGATTCAGTTCACTGCTGGAACCGCTGCTCAGTTCCCAGGTGGCTCATTTGAGCTTGGCAACTTCACCACTCAGGCACCAGACATGGAGCTTGGCGTTTACCTGGTTCCAACTCCTCCAAACTCAGTTTCTGACAAGCCACTAGCTGCTGGTTGGGCTGACGGTAGCTTTGCGATCAACGCGAAGAGCGAAAACCAGGAGGCAGCTCTGAACCTGCTTAACTGGCTAGCTTCTGAAGAGTTCGGTCAGCTATTCGTAGACGAGGTAAAGCAATTCTCTGCAATCAAGGGACTTACCTACTCTGACCCAGTTATGAAGGAAATGAACGAACTGTTCTCCTCCGGACCAACTGCATACATCAACCTAGTTGACATGCGCTATGGCGACCCAACCGGTTCTACCCTGATCGGTGAGGGAATCCAGAGCATGTTCCTAGGAGACATGAGTGCATCAGGCGTGGCTGACAAGCTGCAAGAGGGCATCTCAACCTGGTTCACTCCAGGCGCATAATCTAGGTAAGTAATGAGTAAGAGAATGAAGACCGCAAGCAAGCCGACTCAGCACGGCAAAATGCCAATCCTGATTGGAACAGCATTTGTAATTCCTGCGCTGGCGCTGTTTTCGGTCTTCATTCTCTACCCACTTACCACCGCACTCAGCTATTCATTCTTCAGCTGGAAGGGTACCCTTCGAGGAGAGTTCACGGGGCTGGAGAATTACATAACGGTGTTCACCCGAGCGCCGTTTGACGAGGCACTTCCGAATGCCTTCTCGCACAACCTTCTGCTCTTTGCTGGAGCGATGGTTTTCCAGAATTCAATCGGCCTGGCCTTAGCAGTTGTGCTGCACAAAATCGGAAGAGTGAAGCGTCTTTTTCAGACCATGTTCACCCTGCCCTACCTGGTGAGCCCACTTGTAGTTGGCTACCTCTGGTCGCTGATGCTTTCACCGCTATTTGGACCAGTAAACGCGACCCTCAAGCAGATCGGGCTCGGGGAGTTTGCACTGCCTTGGCTCGGCGACCCGACAACGGCAATCTGGGCCATTGTTTTCATCACAGCTTGGCAGTGGATTGGGTTCCCAATGCTGCTTTATGGAGCTGCTCTTGGCGGTATTCCAGAAGAGGTAACCGAGGCTGCTGAGATAGACGGTGCTTCCGGGTCCAAGCGCTTCCGGCTGATAACTTTCCCCTTGCTGTTGCCAGCTTTGGGAACAGTTTCAATCTTGACTTTTATCGGTGCCATGGAATCTTTCCCGATTCCCTATGCAGTCGGTGGATCCACCGGGTCTCCGGCTGGTGCCACCGACGTAATGGCGTTGCTGTTTTATAGGACTGCTTTTGAGTCCGGCGATGTTGGTTCGATTGGAACCTCCAGTGCCCTGGCGATGCTGTTGTTCCTATTCATCTTTGGGGTCGCGGTGGTGCTTCGAACCACTCTCGCGAGGGCTGAACGAAAGTTGTATGACGAATGAGAAAATTCAGCATATTGAACGCACCCAAGCACGTGCTGCTTTGGATCTATGCCATCGTTTCACTTTCACCGCTGGTAATCATGGTCATGAACTCGTTCCGGACAACTCAACAGATGGCAACCGACCCGCTTGGTTTGCCCGAAAGCTTCAACCTTGGCAGCTACCAGAAGGCCTGGATTACCGCATCGTTTGAAACTTATTTCTTGAACTCTATGTTTGTCACAATTGCATCGGTATTCATTGGAACCGCCGTGTCGCTGATGGCCGCCTATGTGTTTGCTAGATCTAAGCGGCGAGTGTTCGCGATACTTGAGGGTCTGTTTCTGTCTGGTTTGCTGTTGCCAGTTTTCTTGGCAATCCTGCCAATCTTTTACCTATTTGATGCGCTTGGTTTGATCAGCAACCTTTGGGGTCTAATCATGGTTTACTCGGCCCTGAGTATTCCGTTCTCTTCGTTCATCCTGGCTGCATTTTTTAGACAATTGCCGATTGACCTTGAAGAAGCCGCCAGGATTGACGGCGCTGGCTACTTCAGAACCTTTTTCTCCATCTTGCTGCCGCTTGTTAGACCGGCGATTGCGACTGTTGTGGTGTTCCGGTTTGTTCCGATTTGGAATGACTTTTTCTACCCACTGATGCTCATGAGGGATCGAGCCTCCTACACGCTCCCAGTTGGTCTAACCAGGTTCTTTGGTGAATACCAGACTGACTGGGCAACGCTCTTTGCTGGTCTGACGATCACGACCATCCCACTGGTTATTCTTTTCCTTGTGGCATCTAAACAATTGGTTTCGGGATTAACTGCAGGAATGTCTAAGTGATATCAGCCCTCGGCTTAGACCTCGGTGCTTCCGGCATTCGATCTTTTTCAGCCGCCTCAACCAAGCTGATCGCCGAGGTGGTACTTGGACCCAAAGCGGCCAACCGCGAGCAAGACACAGTGATGCTCATCAGCACAATCGCAAAAGAACTCGGTCACCCACAGTTTGACTCAGTGTGTCTTGGAATGAGTGGATACGCCTCGCTGCAGGTAGACCCTAGGGTTGTAGCGCAGAGCATTCATGAAGCGTTCCGGGCCACCAAAGTAACCGTCACCAGCGACATGGTGACCGGGCATTACTCACATTTTGCCGAGCAACCGGGTGTGGTTCTGATTGTTGGAACTGGTGCCCTAGCATT
>CAZBTW010000062.1:0-5574 GCA_964494925.1 uncultured Aquiluna sp. | reverse complement strand
CTGCCATAACCAATTGCGGTTATGTAGTTCAGCAGAGCATCAAACCAAACGTAGGTTATGTGCTCAGAATCCCAAGGAATATCAATGCCCCAGTCAAATCGCTCCTTTGACCTGGAAATAGAAAGGTCGCTGAGTCCTTGGCGGACAAAGGAGACAACTTCGTTTTTTGCCGAAGCTGGCTGAATGAATGTTGGGTTGTCCTCGTAGTGCTTGAGCAGTCGCTCTTGAAATTCGCTCAGCTTAAAGAAATAGTTGGTTTCGTTGAGCTGCTCTACCGGCTTAGAGTGAATGGCACACACTCGGATTCCTTCGAACTCTCCCTGGCCATCGATTAGATCGCCATCGTTTTTATACTCCTCGCAACCAACGCAATAGTTACCCTCGAACGAGCCTTGATAAATGAAATCTTTGTCATAGAGGTCCTGCAGAAACTTTTGCACTGCCACTTCATGGCGAGTCTCGGTAGTTCGAATGAAGTCCTGATTATTGATGTCTATGGTTTCTAGCAGTGGCAGCCATGATTCGCTCACCAACTTGTCGGTCCAGCTCTTTGGGTCAGTGTGGTTGCCGAGGGCGGTGCGCAGGACCTTTTCGCCATGCTCATCGGTGCCGGTCAACAAGAACGCGTCTTCACCACGTTGACGATGCCAACGGGTAAGAACATCACAGGCCACTTCGGTATAGGCGTGACCGATGTGAGGCGCATCATTCACATAGAAGATGGGCGTAGTTACATAAAAAGACTTAGACACTTGAGATATCTTAGGCTTTCGCTTGCAGTGCGTGCTGGTACACCACAGATCTGGAACCACCAAACTTGTCAGCAATCTCACCAGAAGCCTGCTTCAGGCCCATTCCAGTGCTGGCCAATTCCAGAGCTTTCTTTCCCAAAATCTCGTAATCGAGGTCAATTTCGCTCGCCCCAGAAACCACCAGCACCATTTCACCCTTGGGTCCGGTCTTGGCCCATTCAATCAACTCGGACAGCGGACCTCGCTTGGTTTCCTCAAACTTTTTAGTGAGCTCGCGCGAGACACTGGCCAGCCTAGAATCCCCAAAAACCACTGCGGCATCTTGAAGTGATTCGAGAATTCGATGGGGTGCTTCAAAGAAAACCATTGTTCGTTTTTCACTTGCTAGAGCCTCAAAGCTTCTGATTCGCTCGCCAGTTTTTCTAGGCAAGAATCCCTCAAACGAGAATCGGTCGGTTGCAAGGCCAGATACTGCGAGCGCCGATACCACAGCTGAAGGCCCTGGAATGATTTGAACCTCAATCCCGTTTTCAGCACAGACTTTTACAAGGTGATATCCAGGGTCAGAAATCGTTGGCATCCCGGCATCACTAACGAGTACTAGATCGTTGTCTCTTGCTACCTCAACCAGCTCCAGGACTCGATCGCGCTCGTTGTGATCATGCAGGCTGTAGGTCTTCGCATTCAACTGGATTCCCAGTGATTTACAAAGCTTCCCTAATTCTCTGGTGTCCTCTGCTGCCACAAATGATGCGCCGGCAAGAGTATCCACCAGGCGCTTGGAGGCGTCAGATAGATTTCCAATGGGTGTGGCCGCGAGTATCAACACGCTAAGCAAACTAGCATCTAACCGTGATTACAGCATCAATTGGACTGACAAGGCGCTTGGCTAGCCACCGCCTGTTCACTCCTCTTTCGACCCTGGCAATCACTCTACTCGCGGCAATCATAAGAATTGGTAATCTGGCCAATCCTCACCTATTGGTTTTTGACGAGACCTATTACGTGAAGGATGCCTTCACGCTCGGCCTGTTTGGTTCCGAGCGAAACTGGCAGGACAACCCGAATCCAGATTTTGAGCGGGGACTTCTAACTGGGTTTCTAGAAACCCCGGCTTATGTGGTTCACCCGCCGTTTGGTAAATGGATTATCTGGTCCGGGATGGAGCTGTTCGGAGCCGACAGTTCCTTTGGTTGGAGAATTGCAACAGCCGTGCTGGGTGTGCTGATGGTTCCACTTGTGATCCTGATTGCCAAGCGGCTTATTGGCTCGGCATTCTTTGCAGCCCTGGCTGGCCTGTTCATGGCACTTGAGGGCCTATCGATAACTCTTGCAAGAACTGCGATCTTGGATAGCAACCTGGCATTCTTTTCGCTGCTTGGCTTTTACTTCATAATCCTGGACACACAATCCTGGGGCAAACGACTGCGCAGATTCGAGTCCAACGCCATTGGCTTCAGGCCATGGCTCATTCTTGCTGGCATCAGCTTGGGCTTGGCCACAGGAATTAAGTGGTCGGGGCTTTACTTCTTAGCTGGGTTTGGGCTCTACACATTTGTTGTTGACTATTGGCAACGTCGAAGGCTTGCAATGCCGGCAGTTCTAGCTGTTGGTCAGGGGTTCGTGAACGCCCTTACGCTTCTAATACCAGCTGGGCTTGCCTACCTTGCCACTTGGCTGGGCTGGATATTGGGATCCGATGGCTGGGGCCGAAATGCTCGTGGGAGTTGGTATGAATCGCTTTGGGCCTACCATCTAAACGCCTACAATTTCCACACCGGACTTGACAGCCCTCATCCTTACCAGGCAACTGCATTTGAGTGGCTACTGACGCTGCGACCAACCGCCTTCTTTTTTGAACGCTACGAGCAGGATGGTTCCTGTGGACTTCTTGGTGATTGCACTATAGCCCTCACCGCAATACCCAACCTCGTTGTCTGGTTTGGTGGCTTGATGGCCGTTATCTGGATGGCCTTCAGTCTCCGCAGAGGCTATGACCCAGCAAGAATTGCAATCGTCACCGGCTTCCTAGCTGGCTGGCTCCCCTGGGCTTTCTATCTTGGCCGCACGACATTTCAGTTTTATGCGGTTGCCTACGCTCCCTACCTGGCAATTGCTTTGGCATTGGCTGCCCACCACTACTGGCGAAATGGAATCACCAGAAAACTGCCTGCTCGAAATGGCGTTCTGGTGCTGCTGGTTTTAGCCGTTGTGATTACCAGCATCTATTTCTTGTCGATCTGGATGGCACTGCCTGTCCCACATCTGATTTGGCAATTGCAGATGTTGTTCCCGTTTTGGGTCTAGGCCTTCTTGCTGTCGGATCTAGTTGCAAGCAGTGACCAGATGGTGGTAGCCACCAGCGTGACAAGAATCACAATCAGCGAAAGGCTGGTTGAGATTTCTGGGATTATCTTCACAGCCTCACCGCCATTGATAAATGGCAGCTCGTTTTTGTGAAGGGCGTGAATTACCAGCTTCACGCCGATCCATGCCAGCACCAGGCTCAGACCAAAGCCCAGATAGCGCAATCGCTGCATTAGTCCGCTGAGCAGGAAGTAAAGCTGACGCAATCCCAACAGAGCAAAAGCGTTTGCCACGAAAACAATGTAGGGCTCGTTGGTTAGACCATAAACGGCAGGAATGCTGTCCAGAGCAAACAGCAGATCGGTAAACCCAATTGCAACCATGACTAGCAACAGCGGTGTGATCAGGCGCTTACCGTTTTCAATGATTACCAGTTTGGTGCCGTGGTATTCACTGGTGGACGGGAACCGCTTCTGGATAAAGCCAATGATTCGACCACCCTCGAACTCGTCGATGTTGTCATCATCACCGATGTCATGGGCGGTGTCCTTGACTAGCTTCACGGCTGTGAAAATCAAGAAAGCACCGAAAACATAAAATGCCCAGCTGAAGTTCTCAATAAAGGCGGCACCTGCGGCAATAAAAATACCGCGCATAATCAGAGCAATCACAATTCCAATTAGGAGCGCTTCTGATTGAAGCTTCCTAGGAACTTTGAATTGACTAAAAATAACCAAAAACACAAACAGGTTATCGACGGACAGCGCCTTCTCGGTTACAAAACCACCCAAGTACTCACCGGCATACTGCCCCGGCCAGACAGCGGCAATAACCAGTGTGAACAGCAGTGCCAGCGAAACATAGATGACGCTCTGAATGGCCGACTCTCGATACCCAGGCTCGTGAGGATTCTTGACTTGGTAAATCAAGTCTCCGATTATCACAACCGAAAATGCGGCGATTGTGACCAGCCATACCCAGGGTTCAACGTTCATTGCCTTCAATTCTGAGCCGCTGGAATAAACGGCACCCTGCAATTGTAGATACTCTTGCCAGAGTCGGAAGGTTTTCACATGAGGGTATTGATTTCTGGAGCCGGTGGCCTAATTGGCACGGAACTAATCAGGCAGCTCAAAGACTTGGGGCACGAACCGATAGCACTGGTGCGTAGAAAAGCCACTTCCGAAAATGAGATCAGCTGGAACCCAGGATCTGAGCCGTTGGATCCAGCGGTAATGGAATCTATTGACGCCGTGGTCAACCTTGGAGGCGCCACCACCGGACGAATTCCATGGACAAAGTCCTATATGAAGACCCTGATCAACTCCAGGCTTGACACCACCAAGACTCTTGTCGATGCCATTAATGCTTCCAAGAATCAGCCGCAGGTATTAATCAGCGGTTCAGCGTCTGGAATCTATGGCGACCGGGGCGATGAACTCCTCACCGAAGAATCCGGCAAGGGAGAAGGGTTTCTGTCAGACCTGGCCTTTGACTGGGAAACTGCAGCGGCAAAAGCAAACACCAGAGTGGTACTGGTCCGCACCACCTTGGTGATGAGTAAAAAGCTAGGTGCACTAGGAAGACTCATCCCGCTAATCAAGCTCGGAATCGGCGGCCCATTGGGTTCAGGTAAACAGTGGTGGGCTTGGAT
Organism: uncultured Aquiluna sp.; assembly: GCA_964494925.1. Classification (GTDB taxonomy): domain Bacteria; phylum Actinomycetota; class Actinomycetes; order Actinomycetales; family Microbacteriaceae; genus Aquiluna. The sequence continues at coordinate 861 of CAZBTW010000062.1, read as the reverse complement.
CAGTCTCGAAGATGAGGCCAGGGCGATTATTCACCTGATCAACAACCAGCAGGCAGAGGGTGCTTACAACCTGACGGCCCCCGAGCCAGCAACCTGCAAGCAACTTATTAGCGTTCTTGGCAAGGCGCTGCACAGACCAACATTTTTCAGAGTTCCAGCATGGGTGATGCGGCTGCTGATAGGCGTTGCTGCGGACGAGCTATTACTTTGCTCACAAAAAATGACAGCCGACAAACTTCTCGCTACAGGATTTGAATTCTCACATCCAACGCTTGAGAAGTCTGTCGACTACGTCGTTAGCTAAAACTACTTCTTAGCAGCAGGCTTCTTAGCAGCTGGCTTCTTTGCTGCAGGCTTTGCCGCGGTTGACTTAGCAACTGGCTTCTTAGCCGCTGGCGCCTTAGCCGCAGGCTTTTTGGCTGCAGGCTTTGCGGTGGTTGACTTAGCAACTGGCTTCTTAGCGGCGGCAGTCTTGGTTGCTGGCGCCTTAGCAGCAGGCTTCTTAGCTGCTGGAGCCTTCGCTGCCGGCGCCTTAGCTGCAGGCTTCTTGGCAGCAGGCTTTGCGGTGGTTGACTTAGCAGCTGGCTTCTTTGCTGCCGGCTTGGCGGCTGGTTTCTTTGCTGCTGGCTTAGCAGCAGGCTTTTTGGCTGCTGGCTTCTTGGCAGTTGAAGCGGTTCTAGCGGTTGAAGCGGTCTTGGCGACCTTTGATGCCGCGCGCTCAATATCTGATAGCGCTTCGCTTGCAACATCCTTGGCAGCTTCGCGAGCTTCCTTGGCTACTACAGCAGCTGAAGTTGATGCGGCTTTTCCGGTGCGAGAAAAAAGTTTTTGATCGGAAGAGCACACGTCTGAAAGAGTGTA
>CAZBTW010000061.1:0-5617 GCA_964494925.1 uncultured Aquiluna sp. | reverse complement strand
ATCACCGCCGGCGACGAGCGACTGAAAACACAAGATGGAAACAACAACGCCTACTGCCAAGACAACGTGATCACCTGGCAAGAGTTTGAACCAGACCGAGATAAAGAAAACTTCTACCGTCAAGTGGCTCACCTGATTGAACTTCGCAAGACCTATCCAGCACTTCGCCCAAGGAGCTTCACCAAACTAGATGGCCCAACACCGGATTATGACCAAATGCTTTGGTTCTCGGTCCAAGGCGATCAGATGAGCATCGATGATTGGCATAATCCTGAGCGCAGAACTCTGCAGCGACTGAACTATCACCTCATGAACGATGGAACCAAGCAGGGCATTCTGACTGTGTTCAACGGCTCGGAAGTCGTAAAAAACCTAAAGTTAGCGGCCCCGGATCAGGTCGCAAATCTCGAATTACTCTGGGACTCGGCCCAAGAGTTGCCGCCGGAAAAGGGGCTTTTGTTTGCTCCAGGGTCAAGCGTGAGACTGGCTGAAACATCGATGCAGATATTTGCAGTTCGCTAACTATCCGGTTTCTTTTCAAACACATGAACAAAAACCTCACTAAATTGTGAGAATGAGTAGCACGAATTTTTACATTGGTCGTTTTCCAATTCTTCGAACCTGGCCCCAGGTAGACGGCGGCAAATTCCCGGTTAAGGCATTTGTTTCCGAAGTAATCGAATTCGGAGCCATCGCGACCCGCGAGGGCCATGATCAGCTTGGTGTTGATCTAGTACTCACTGCTCCATCGGGCAAGGTAATTAGAAAGCCAATGCAGCCAGGTTCAATCGGTTCAGACAGCTGGTCAGTCAAAGAACAGCTCAACGAACTTGGGGTTTGGAGCTACCAAATTTCTGCCTATGATGATCGATTTGGCACCTGGTTGCACGACACCAAAATCAAACTAGAAGCAGGCGTCGACAGCGAACTCATGCTCCTTGAAGGCTCAAAACTACTTGCAGAAATCTCCAAATCCAGCAGCAAGCCCCACCAAAAGGCGTTTAACGAAATCGGAAAACTGTTCGCAGATCAGTCAATGCAGCCGCTGGCAAGATTTCAACAAGCGCTCGATCTTGGGCTAGTCGACATTGCCAGACAGAACCCGATTCACCACCTGGAAACTCTTTCTCCAAAAGTGGCGATCCTTTGCGAAAGATTGGCGGCTGGAGCCGCCAGTTGGTATGAATTTTTTCCACGAAGTGAGGGCGCCAAGAAGAGCGCTTCGGGGACCTGGACCTCAGGCAATTTCAAAACCGCGAAGGCATCCCTAAAACGAGTAAGCGAGATGGGCTTTGAGGTGCTTTATTTGCCACCAATTCACCCAATTGGAGTAACTCACCGAAAGGGCCCAAACAATACCCTTGAGGCCAGCGAGCATGACCCTGGTTCACCCTGGGCAATCGGCGGCGAAGCAGGTGGACACGACACTATTCACCCTGATTTGGGAACTGAAAGGGATTTCAAGGCCTTTGTGGGCGCTGCCAATAAACTCGGCATCGAAATAGCAATGGATCTAGCACTGCAGGCATCTCCAGATCACCCCTGGGTCAAAGAGCACCCAAACTGGTTCAAACAGCTAGCGGACGGCACCATTGCCTATGCTGAGAACCCTCCAAAGAAATACCAGGACATCTACCCGATCTATTTTGACCAGGACCCGGAAGGAATCAGGGCCGAGGTCCTTGGCATACTGAAAAAGTGGATTGGCCTGGGAGTAAAGATTTTCCGAGTCGATAACCCGCACACAAAGCCTGTTAATTTCTGGCAGAAACTAATCGCTGAGGTTCAAGATTTTGACTCCAGCGTGGTCTTCCTCGCCGAGGCTTTCACTAGACCGGCGATGATGTCAGCTCTAGGAAAAGTTGGCTTTCAGCAGTCTTATACCTACTTCACCTGGAGAAACAACAAGAGTGAGTTGGCAGAATACTTAAGAGAGCTCTCCCAAGAATCTGCCGATTACTTCCGGCCAAACCTTTGGGTGAACACCCCAGATATTCTTACCCCCTATTTGCAATTTGGCGGCCAGCCAGCCTTCAAGATTCGAGCAACAATCGCCGCTACCGCAGGGGCCAGCTGGGGAATGTATGCCGGTTATGAGCTGTATGAGGCAGTTGCCAGACCAGGTGCCGAGGAGGCAATTGACAACGAGAAATTTGAACTAAAGTCTCGTGATTTTGAGGGAGCTGCCGCCAGGGGAATGAGCTTGGCGCCCAGGGTTGCGCTTCTAAATCAAATCAGAAAGCAGAATCCCGCCCTCCGGCAGCTAAGAAATCTAATTGTCCACGACAGTGAAGATCCCGAGGTCTTGGTTTACTCCAAGTCCTTGGAGGCCCAGTTCAACAATGGAACACCAAACACAATCATCGTCGTGGTGAGTACCGACCCACGGTCCGTTCGGGAAACAATGGCGCTGATCGACCTTGAAAAGCTAAACCTGCCCGACTCGTTCCTGGTTGAAGATTTGATAACCGGCAAGCAATTCCAGTGGAGTTCCCGCAATTACGTGAAACTTGACTCCTTCGATGAACCCGCTCACATACTGAAAGTGATCCAATGAATCCGGACCTAGACGCACTGGACGCTGTTAGTCAGGGTGAGCACCACAACCCGCACTCAGTTCTTGGCCTGCACTCTGAGGGCAAACAGTGGGTCGTAAGAGTTCTTCGGCCTTTTGCCAAGGAGGTTGTTCTAAAAACAAAGACCAAGAAATTTAGCCTCGAGCACACCCACCGCGGCATCTGGGAACTGCGAGGCACCGGCAAGACTCCTGGCGCATATCGAATAATCACAAGTTATGAAAGCGCACCTGACTGGGTTGCAGTTGACCCCTATAGCTTCAGCCCCACAATTGGCGACTTGGACCTGCATTTGATTTCTGAGGGCCGTCATGAGAATCTTTGGCAAGCCCTCGGATCAGAACTGGTAACCGGCAAAGATTCCCTTGGGGACACTTCCGGAGCCAGGTTTGCGGTTTGGGCTCCAAATGCTCAGGCGGTTCGGGTCGTTGGTGATTTCAATGGCTGGGATGGCACCTGCTATCAAATGAGGTCGATGGGCTCCAGCGGTGTTTGGGAGCTTTTCATTCCTGGTGTTGCAGCCGGGGCTCTCTATAAATATCAAATAAAGACTCGCAGCAACCAGTGGGTAACAAAGATTGACCCAATGGGCAATCAATTTGAGACTCCCCCAAACACCGCAACGGTGGTCACACAAAGTAGCTACAGCTGGGGCGATCAGGACTGGCTCAACAAGCGACTAGCTACCGACCAACTTCGGGCACCGATGTCTATTTATGAACTTCATCTGGGCTCTTGGCGCAAGGGAAAGAATTATCGAACCATTGCGGCGGATTTGATTGGTCACGTGAAGTATTTGGGCTTCACTCACGTTGAGTTCATGCCCCTAGCCGAACACCCGTTTGGTGGCAGTTGGGGCTACCAGGTCACCGGCTACTATGCCCCCACATCAAGATTCGGCTCCCCCGATGACCTGCGCTACCTAATCGATCAACTCCACCAGGCAGGAATTGGTGTGATCATGGACTGGGTTCCTGCCCACTTCCCTAAAGACGATTGGGCGCTGGCTAAATTCGATGGTGAGGCGCTCTACGAAGACGCTGACCCTAGGCGAGGAGACCACCCGGACTGGGGAACACACGTTTTCAATTTTGGACGCAACGAAGTCAAGAACTTTCTTGTTGCCAATGCTTCCTATTGGCTAGAGGAGTTTCACGTCGATGGGCTGCGCGTCGACGCAGTGGCTTCGATGCTTTATCTGGATTACAGCCGCGAAGAAGGTCAATGGCTGCCGAATGTTTATGGCGGTCGAGAAAACCTTGATGCAATCGAATTCCTGAAGGAAACTAACGCAACTGCCTATCGTAAAAACCCGGGAATCATGATGATTGCTGAGGAGTCAACTGCGTTTGCCGGTGTATCTAGCCCGACCGATCAGGGCGGTTTGGGCTTTGGTTTCAAATGGAACATGGGCTGGATGCACGACAGCCTGGAATACATCCAGCACGAGACCGTCCACCGCAAATACCATCACAATGAGCTCACGTTCTCGCTCCTTTATGCATACGACGAGAAGTTCATCCTGCCGATCAGCCACGATGAAGTCGTGCATGGCAAAGGTTCGCTCCTAAACAAGATGCCTGGCGATAATTGGCAAAAACGAGCCAACATGCGTGCGTATCTTGGCTTCATGTGGTCTCACCCAGGCAAGAAGTTGTTGTTCATGGGCCAAGAGTTTGCCCAACCTGGCGAGTGGAATGAATCCCGTGAGCTGGATTGGTGGCTACTGGATCATTTTGAACACCAGGGCATGCAAAAAATGGTCTCAGATATGAATGCCCGCTATACAGCTACCCCTGCCATGTGGGAGTTGGACCATGAACACGAAGGATTCCAGTGGATTGACGGGGGCAACGCTGACCAAAACATCTTAAGTTTTATCCGGAGAGACTCCGCGGGAGAAACGTGCCTGGTGATAGCCAATTTTGCTGCCACAGTTCACGAAAATTTCCGGATCGGCGCTCCAGCAGCTGGTAACTGGGAGGAGGTATTCAATTCCGACCACCAAGAATACGGCGGCTCAGGAGTTGGCAACCAGAGTGGAGCAGAAACCGACCAGATTTCAGCCCATGGCCACCCACAGTCGCTTTCGCTCAGTGTCCCGCCCCTGGCTGTGATCTGGCTAAAACAGAGTTAGAACATCAGGTTGGCTAGTTTGCGCCTAGCCTCAAGCACCGCTGGCTCAGCGTCGCCAATTTGGACAAACAGCTCTAGTAGCCGCTCCCGAATTGCTTCACGGTTGTCAAAATCCGCTTCAAATCTTTCAATCAAGCTCATGAGCGCCTGCTCGATCTGCCCAGCAACAAGCAATTTGTCGGCAGCTGCGAACAGCACCTCAAGGCTTTCCTGGTCACCACCAAGGTCTGCATTAGCGAGTCGAATCATAAACTTCACCTGCGCCAACCCGGCTTTGGCTTCGGTGTCATTTGGGTATTCCACGATTAGTTTCTCGTAGAGAGCCTGGGCCTTTTCGAGGTCCCCTGCATCGATAGCCGCCATCGCCGCCTGGTGCTCTGGGGGCAATGGCTTTTCAGGCGCTGTTGGAGCAGCGCCAACAGTTACCTGCGAAGTGATGTTTTTCTCTGCAGCCATTTGCAAAACTTGGCCCAGAACATTTACCAACTGGTCCCTGGTTGCCTCACCCTGGAATAGCGGAGCAGGCTGCCCAGCAAGAATGGCGAGCATGGCCGGTGCTTGTGAAACAGCAACCGCCTGAGCCAATTGAGGATTATCTTCAATGCTGATTTCGATGCCAGCAAACCTTCCAGCACTTCCCTTTATTACCTCGGAAACCAAGGCTCTGACTCGCTGCGAGGGCTCCGACTGATCAGTGATCAGCATCAAAACCGGAGTGCTTTCAGAGAGCGCCAGGTACGTGCGGAGCGTTGATTCATCGCCTGGCACCAACCAGTCGCTAATCACCTGACCGGTTTGTGGTTGATCCTTTTTAGTTAGACCAGAAAGGTCCATTGCTCCATAATTGCTCATTATCCACCCAATGTTATAGCTGAAAGCAGCTGTTGACTGGCACCAATCAAGGT
>CAZBTW010000060.1:2599-5685 GCA_964494925.1 uncultured Aquiluna sp. | reverse complement strand
CCGAACTGCGGTCCAGTCTGCGTCACCTGGCAGTAGGCTGCCATTTCTCCTCCTAGGGGCGCGTTTACCCGAAGCTAATTGATTGGGTTTGTGCAGGGTCTAACCCGAGCAACCATGCAAGTTTAGGAGGCTTTGGCACTCAAAAGCAAGTCTTGATTAAAGAAAATCAAGCCGACATGCCACATTTTTTGCAAATACCGAACAGTTCGATGCTGTGGGAAACATCGGCGAAGCCATATTTGTCAGCCAATTCACCAATCTTTACCTCGAAACCATCGAGGTCAAACTCCACTGCCTCACCACATTCTCGACAAATCAGGTGGTGGTGATGGCTGTCACTACAGATTCGATATCTAGTCTCGCCATCCTCACTAGCAAGACCATCCGCTTGCCCTGCCTCCACCAAATCGGTTAGAGCTCGATAGACAGTGGTTAGGCCAAGCTTGTTTCCGGCAGCCATTAGTTTCTGATGGAGCTCCTGAGCCGACACAAAAACTTGGTCTTGTTTCAGCGCCTCAAACACGGCGGTCTTTTGCCAGGTTGTTCGCTTCTGAGTCATTTGGAAACCTCCAGCTTGCTCTTTGTAAAGCTGATTGTTCTAGCAATTAAGTAGATCAGGAAAGAGATAGTCGTGACATAGGGACTGATCGGTAAGCCACCGCCCAAAGCCAACAGGATTCCACCGATCATTGAAACAAAAGCAAAGCTCACGCTCAACACCGGCACCCAGAGCTGGCTCTTACTCAACCTCAGTGCTGCAGCAGCCGGAGTTACCAGCAGCGCCAGCACCAACAGCGCACCCACCACCTGAACCGCAGCCGCAACAGCCAGCCCAAGCAGCATCACAAAAATAACCCCCAGCGCTCTGGTGTTAACTCCTCTAGCCGCAGCAACCTCAGCATCAAGGGTTGCAAAAAGTAGTGGCCGCCAGATAACCACCAACACGACCAATACGATTGCGCTGATGACAGCCAGTGAAGCGAGCTTCGGATCGTCAACAGCCACGATCTGCCCAGTGAGCAGGCCGAACTTGTTGGCAGCTCGACCTGGATAGAGCGCCAGCGCCAGGATGCCAATTCCTAAACCAAACGGCATCAGAACTGCAACTATCGAGTTTCGGTCCCTGGACCTGTCTCCCAGGATTGCGATGATCAGCGCTGCAGTCAGCGATCCGATGACCGAACCAAAAACAACATCAAATCCCAAAAGCAAGAAAATTGAGGCCCCGGCAAACGAAAGCTCAGAGATTCCATGAACCGCGAATGACAGCTCTCGGTTCATGACGAACACACCAACTAGGCCACCGATAAGCGCCAAGAGCACTCCAGCCCAGAGTGAATTGCTGACTAGTGGAATTAGGCGGTCGTAATCAGAAAAATCAAAGACGTCGGAGAAATCCATCAGGTCCACTCCTCGTCATCATGGTGGGCATGGTCATGCGCACCCAACACCACAATTCGACCCTGGTTTCTAACAACGTCGATGTCGGTGCCATATAGATCAGAGAGCACCTCTGTCTGCATAACCTCATCCGGGGTTCCAATCGAGTAGCGGCCCTTAGCAAGGTAAATAACCTTGTCGACATAGTCGGCAATCGGATTTAGATCGTGGGTCACGAATATCACAGCAGCGCCCTGCTTCTTGGCTTGGCTGGCAATCAACTCACTGACAATCTGCTGGTGGTTTAGATCCAGTGCACTCAAGGGCTCGTCTGCCAAGATCAGCTTCGGTTTAGAGATCAGCGCCTGAGCAACCCTCACCCGCTGCATTTCGCCGCCGGAGAGCTCACCGAGTGGTTTGTCTCTAAGCCCCTGGGCCTCTACCTGCTCTAGTGCATCAGAAACAAGCTGTTTGGTCTTTGAGCTGGGTAGCGGAAGCCCTGGCTTATGGCCATCAAGACCAAGCCGCACCGCATCAAAAACACGCAGCGGTAGCTGCGCATCTAGTGAACGATGCTGAGGTATGTAGCCAATTTGGGTGCTGCCCCTGCTGGAACCCGCACCAAGAAACTCAATTTTTCCGCTGGTAAGCCGCTGCTGACCGAGAATGGATTTCAACAGCATTGACTTGCCCGAGCCATTGGCTCCAATCAATGCAATGAATTCACCCGGTTCAACATCAAAATTCAGGTCTTGCCAAATAACGCGCTCGTCAAATTGCAACGACGCGTTTTGGACTCTTAGAACTGCGCTCAATTAATAAATCGCCTCTTGTAGATCGTCGATTACCTGTGCCATCCAATCGAGGTAATCCATGTCCTGGCTTGGAATTAGCTCGCTCAGTGCAACAACCGGGATGCCCACAGATTCAGCAAGCGTAATCAGCTCGTCCGAGACTGCGTCGTCAACCTGAATGTTCACAACCAGTAGCACCACCAATTTGTTCTTGATCAGAGCCCTGGTTTCCTCAAGAGCTGTCAACGGGACATCTCGCTCTTCCTCAATGGCGTCGGCCAGATCCTGTGGGGTCAGGATGTTGAAGCCAGCATCTTCGAGCATTAGGTTTCCAACACCCTCAACTGCAATGGCACCGAGGCCGAGTGCTCGGTCTCGAAGGGCCTCCACCCGAAGTTCTAAGTTTTCAAGCTCCGAAACAAAGAAGTCGTAGTTCTGATTGATTTCATCAAAGGCTTCTGGGCGGAGTTCGGTGATGGCAGCAGCAATTACCTCGGCAGATTCAGTGACCTGGTGCAGGTCATACCAAATATGCTCATTCTCATGGCCTGCCTCCGAGGCAGTCTCGGCATCGGTTTCAGCCTCACCGTCGTCTACATGGTCATGGCTTCCCTCGACCAATTCAATGAAAAGCTTCTCGCCCTCTGAAGCAGCTACCAGCTGTTCCATAAATTCGTCATAGCCGCCGCCATTGGCAATTACCAACTCGGCATCCTGAACCGCCAACTGATCCCTAGCCGAAGCCTCGTAGGAGTGTGGGTCTTGGGCAAGATTGTCAATGATTGGAGTGACCTCAACCCAATCGCCGCCGATGATCTCCACCACGCTGGCCCAAACATTGGTCGTTGCCACCACCTGAATGGTTCCGGTCATCCCGGATCTGGTCAAACTTGGAGATGCGCTGGGGCTTGG
>CAZBTW010000060.1:0-2499 GCA_964494925.1 uncultured Aquiluna sp. | reverse complement strand
CCATCAACCACCCGGTGGTCAAAGGTTGCGCCGATTGTCGTTACCTGGCGAACCACGATCTCATCGTCGACCACCCAGGGCTTCTTGCGGATTGAGCCCAGCGCAACAATGCCGACCTCACCTGGGTTCAATATTGGGGTTCCGGTGTCAACGCCAAACACTCCAATGTTGGTGATGGTGATGGTTCCGTTTGACATCTCTTCGGGAGTGGTCTTGCCCTCCCTGGCAGTTGCCGCTAGCTGCTCGATGGCCTGGGCAAGCTCAATCATGTTCATGGCATCTGCATCTTTGATGTTTGGAACTATCAACCCTCTTGGGGTTGCGGCGGCGATCCCTAGGTTCACAAAGTTGTGGACAATGATTTCCTTGTCGGTCCAAGTCGAGTTCACCATTCGGTTTCTTCTGGCCGCCCAAATGATGGCCTTGGCCATTATCAACAGCGGTGTCACCTTGATGCCGGCAAAATCAACCGATGCCTTCAGGCGCTTCACATATTCCATGGTTCTGGTTGCATCAACGTCAACAAAGATGCTCACGTGTGGGGCAGTGAAGGCGCTGGAAACCATGGCGGTTGCAATTGCCTTGCGCATGCCCTTAACCGGAATGCGCTCTTCGCGCTCACTTGGGACATCGGGAGTGGTCAGGTTCTTGAAGACACTGGCCTGACTCGCACTGCCAATAACGTCTTCGCGGGTGATTTCACCCCTGGTTCCAGTTCCGGTGACATTGGCTAGGTTCACACCGAGTTCCTTGGCCATCTTGCGAATTGGTGGCTTAGCGATGATTGAGTCGGCAGCTGATGCTGCCGCTGCGACCATTGCCACCGGCACTGCTGTTGCCGTTGGAGCCGCCTTGACCGCCCTGGACCTTCTTGATTTCACGTCACCGGCATCGCCATAGCCAACCAGAGTCGGAATCTTGTATTCAGCACCGGTGTCAGCTTCTTGGGCAGCAGCAGGCACTGCTTCCGCGGGGTCAGCAATTGGTGAGGCCCCCTGGGTGCTGACTGAGATGATCGGTGTTCCAACCTCAACGGTGTCACCAACTTGAACTAGCAGCTCTTGAACCTCGCCCTCAAATGGGCAGGGCAGTTCAACAACTGATTTTGCTGTCTCAATCTCACAAATGGTTTGGTTCACCTTGACCTGATCGCCAGGGGCAACCAACCAGCTGACAATCTCGGCCTCGGTTAGGCCTTCGCCAACATCCGGCAGTGGGAACTTCGATATCGTCATTCAAACCCCCTAGTAGGCCAAAGATCTGTCAACGGCTTCCAAAATGCGATCTGCATCTGGCAGGTAAATCTCTTCAAGTTTTGCAGGTGGGTAGGGGGTGTCAAATCCGCCAACCCGGATAACCGGTGCCTCCAGGTTATAAAAGGCTTCGTTTGAGATTCTTGCTGCAATCTCGCTGGAAATAGAAACGTTAGTTGGTGCCTCATGAACAATCACGGCCCTGCCGGTCTTTCGCACCGAAGCCATGATGGTTGGGTAATCGATTGGGGACAGCGAACGAATGTCGATTACCTCGATGCTGATTCCTTCTTCTGCTCCAATTTCCGCAGCCTGCAGCGCTGCCGTGACCATCGGACCATAGGCAATAAGTGTCACCTGGGTTCCCTCTCGCATCAGCCTTGCGTTGTGGAGGGGAAGCGGTGGAGTGTCCAGGTTTACTGGGCCCTTTTGCCAGTAGCGGCGCTTGGGCTCCAGGATGATTACCGGATCAGGCGATTCAATCGCCTGCTGCATCATCCAATAGGCATCGTTTGGATTTGATGGAGTGACAATTCGAAGCCCGGGGGTGTGAGCAAAATATGCCTCCGGAGATTCCGAGTGGTGCTCGACGGCCCCGATACCACCGCCGTAGGGAATTCGGATCACCACCGGCATCTGCAAGAAGCCCTCGGAGCGATAGGTGAGTCTTGCTAACTGGCTGGTGATTTGGTTAAAAGCCGGAAAGACAAAACCATCAAACTGAATTTCAACGACTGGGCGGTAGCCACGCATTGCCAGTCCGATTGCTGTTCCCACAATTCCAGACTCTGCAATCGGGGTATTGAAGATTCTTTTCTCGCCGAATTTGGCAAGAAGGCCTTCGGTGACTCTAAAGACTCCGCCAAGTTCGGCAACGTCCTCACCGAACATCAGAACCTTTTCGTTGGCCGCCATGGCTTTTTCTAGGCCGGCGTTCAATGCTTTTGCGATTGGGAGCTCTTGGTAATTACTCATGGTCACCCATCTGGGCTTCATAGGCCTCTAGCCAAGCTCGCTGCATATCGATCTCTGGATGCTGGTCTGAGTAAACGTGATTGAAGATGTTCTCCAGTGGTGGGTTTTTCAGGGCAAAGGTTTGCTCGCGGATTTCCTTGGCTAGTTCGTCTCCGGCAGCTGCGACTTCTTCAAAGAAATCATCGGTGACGCCCTGTCGCCTAAGGAAAGCTTCAAAACGAATTATTGGGTCCTTGGCTTTCCACTCATCCACCTCTTTTTCCTCGCGGTA
>CAZBTW010000059.1:0-5730 GCA_964494925.1 uncultured Aquiluna sp. | reverse complement strand
TGGTCCTGCACCGTTGCACCGGTGATACGACGAGCACGGATCTTGCCGCGGTCGGTTACGAATTTGCGAAGTGTTGCGACGTCTTTGTAGTCGATAACTTCAATTTTGATCGTCTTTGCCGGAGCAAGTTTGTCGAACTTAGAGTTCATCTTCTTGCGGCGGTCAGCTGACTTTCCTGCCATTTTGTTTGTCTCCTAGATCTTTCTAAAAAGGTGCTTCGTCACTCGGGGCTTCGGCTGGGTTCGCCCATGCGTCAGCACCTGAGGAGGCCTGCGTCTTCTCTGCCTGCTGGCCACCCCAAGGTGATTCAACCTGTGCAGAGCCTTCGCGGGCACGCCTTGTAACGCTCGCTGTTGCGTAGCGCAGTGATGGTCCAATTTCATCGATGTCCAGCTCAAGCGATGCTCTCGCTTCACCCTGAGCGCTTTGGTAAGCAGAAGGTGGCTTCAGTCGACCGGTAACCACAACACGGGTTCCCTTGGTCAGTGACTGAGCAACGTTTTCTGCCAACTCGCGCCATGCGGTGCAACGAACCCATACGGTCTCGCCGTCTACCCACTCGTTGGTGGAACGGTTAAAGGTTCTTGGGGTTGAGCCAACGCGGACTGAAGCCACGGCGACACCACCCTGGGTGTAGCGGAGTTCCGGATCGTCGGCCATGTTGCCAACGATGGTTACGCTAACCTCGCCTGCCATTAGTCAGCCTTTGCGCCTGCTGGACGCTTGCCTCGTGCTCCACCGCGGGGTCCGCCACGGCCGGCACGTGCTGGCTTCTCTTCTGGGACAAATTCCATTGGGTTGATGCTGAACACAGCATCTTCCAGTCTTAGCACCTTGGTGCGAAGGAATGACTCGTTCAGCCTTAGCTGGCGGTCAAGCTCGTTGACGGCCTCTGAGCTGCAGGTCATGTTGACCACTGCGTAGAGCCCTTCGGAGTGCTTCTTGATTTCGTATGTCATGCGACGGCGACCCCAAATATCGATCTTGTCCACGGTGCCACCAGCTGTGGTGATTACCTTTAGGAACTTGTCGAGTGTTGGGGCTACTGTGCGCTCATCTTCTGAGGGGTCCATAATGACCATCAGCTCGTAGTTATGCATAGCTAACCCACCTCCTTCGGTCTAGAACGGTCATGGTCTTTCCATGACAGGAGGGTCTTGCATTGTTGTTGCCTAGGCAACCTGACAACCTTAGCGGGTTGGCCACCACTCAAGCAAGCGTTTTCTTGCCTCGTCCTTGCCAATCTCGCCCTGGTCAAGTCGCAATTCCAATAGGAAGTTGTAGGCCTGGCCAACTTCACGACCGGGCTTGATATCGAGTGCCGCCATGATCTCCTCGCCGTCGAGCTCCGGGCGCATAGCGTCCAGCTCTTCCTGCTCGGCAAGAACCTTGATTCTGGCTTCGAGATCATCGTAGGCATGAGCTAGGCGGTCGGCTTTGCGTTTATTTCTGGTTGTGACATCGGCCCTAGTCAGGATATGCAGCCTTTGCAGCTGGTCACCTGCGTCCCTCACATAGCGCCTGACCGCGCTATCGCTCCACTGCTGGTCGGAATAACCAAAGAATCTGAGGTGAAGTTCAATCAGCCTGGCAACTGCCTTGATGGTGTCATTGTCGAAACGAAGAGCCGTAAGGCGCTTTTTGGCAAGCTTTGCTCCCACCACGTCGTGGTGATGGAAGGTGACAGCTCCGCCGCCCTCAAGCCTTCTGGTTGCTGGCTTGCCGATGTCGTGCAGGATTGCAGCCAACCGAAGCACCAGATCCTGATCAAAGCCGTAATCCTGTTCGAGCGAAATTGCCTGTTGAAGGACCGTGAGGCTGTGTTGGTAGACATCTTTGTGATGGTGGTGCTCGTCAACCTCCAAGCGAAGCGCAGGTAATTCAGGAAGCACCAGCTGGGCTATGCCGCTTTCAACCAAGAGCTCCAGCCCTGGTTTTGGGTTCTCGGCAATCAAGAGTTTTCCCAGCTCATCCCTGACTCGCTCAGCCGAGATTATTTCGATTCGATCCGCCATATCCCTCATTGCGGCGAAGGCTGCCGGATCAAGTTCAAACCCAAGCTGAGCGGCAAACCTAGCCGCCCGCATCATTCGCAGTGGGTCATCGGAGAAGGAGACCTCGGGGGCGGCTGGAGTCCGAAGGGTTTCCAGCATTAAATCGCGCAAGCCCTGGTGGGGGTCGACAAAGGTTTTTGAGGGTAGACGAAGAGCCATTGCGTTTACGGTGAAATCGCGTCTCTTGAGGTCATCCTCCAGGTTGTCACCAAATTCAACGGTTGGTTTGCGAGAAACCTTGTCATAGCTGTCCGCTCGGTAGCTTGTGATCTCAACCTTGGAGTCTCCAATTTGAGCGGCAATGGTTCCAAATTCTCGACCGATGTCCCAGGTTGCTGAAGCAAGAGGCTTCAGGATTTTCAAAATCTGGTCTGGGTTAGCGCTGGTGGTGAAGTCAAGGTCGAGTGCAACTCGGCCCAGAATTGCATCTCTGACCGGGCCTCCAACAAGTGCTAACTCCTGGCCGGCAGCCTCAAAAGCATCGCCAAGCAACACAAACAGCGGGTTGTTTGTGTTGTCTGAGAGATTCTTTAGTGCATCGGCAACAGCTTGCATGGGCAATAGCTTGCCACAGTCGGCAAGTAGAGTTGGGTTATGAATGCCAAGCAATCGATAACTGTCACTGAGGTGTCAGCTGGTGGCTTGATTATTAGCGCTGAAGACCCGAACAAGGTTGCCCTGATAAGTCACCGCAACCGTGGTGGCGGACGCAACTGGGTAATCCCCAAGGGCCACGTTGAAGCTGGCGAAGACCTGGAGCAAACCGCACTTCGTGAAATTGCCGAAGAGACCGGGATAACCGGCGAGGTTGTGACCAAGCTCGGTGAGGTTCACTACAGATTTTCAGTCGGAAAAAAGCGCGTTCGAAAAACAGTTCATCATTTCTTGCTGCGGCAAGTTGGTGGGGATCTAAGCAGCGATGAAGACCCAACCGGCGAAGTGCTAGAGGTTCGCTGGTTTTGGCTCAACGAGGTGGACGCAGTTTTGGCTCACGAAAACGAAAAAAAGATAGCGGAACAGGCCAGGGAGCTACTGTCGTGAGGCGGCTGATTGCGGTTTTGGTCGGTTTCATGTTGATCCCCGGCGTTAGCTTCGCATCAGAACCAAGCATCGTTCCGGGTAGCAATGTAAATGTCGTTGCCAGAGACGCCAGGATTCCAGTCACCGTCACAAACCCCACAGATCAGGACCTAGAGGTTGTGGTCAGCGCTGTTAGCAACAGCTTCCGGCTCGAGGTATTAGAGCCTGCGACCATCGTGGTGCCGGCAGGCTCCAGCGAGGTAGCCGAGCTGCCGATTAGGGCAATCGCCAACGGTCCGGTCGAGATTGCAGTTTCGCTGAGCCTAAATGGCCAGGTGATTGGTGAAACGGTTTACGTGGCAGTGAATGTCAACTACGACATTGAGCTGTTTTTGCTGGTTAGCTTTGGAATGGCACTTTTCGCTTTGATAGTCATTGGTGTCCTAAGGACCACATCAAAACTCAGAAAGCGCACTGGTGAGTGATCTAAACCCCTCGGTGACTAGAAGTTCACTGATAATGGCCAGCGGAACAGTAGTTTCGCGGCTGTTGGGTTTTGCGCGGGCGGTGCTGTTGGCCTCTGCCATTGGCGTCACCACCGACGCGGCCGACGCCTTCGGTGTTGCAAACCAACTGCCCAACAACGTTTACGCGATCATCGTGGGCGGAGTGCTCAATGCAGTGCTGGTTCCGCAGTTGGTTCGAGCAAGATCAATGGCCGATGGCGGTAAGGGCTACATCGATCGCTTCGTGACGCTGGCAATCACGGTGTTTTTCGTTGTGGGTTTGATTTTCACGATTGCAGCTCCGCTGCTGGTTCGCCTCTACACCGCGGATTGGACCGAGCAGCAGCTGGCACTAGCAACGGCCTTTGCCTATTGGTGCCTACCGCAGTTGTTTTTCTATGGGTTGTATTCGGTATTTGGCGAGGTTTTAAACTCAAGAAGTGCCTTTGGTCCCTACATGTGGGCTCCGGTTCTCAATAACGTAGTTTCCCTTGGCGGCCTATTGGCTTTCATATTCATTTTCGGTGCCGATCCAACTGGAGCCAGGTCTATCACCAGTTGGGGGCCAGATCAGATTGCGGTGCTGGCGGGAACAGCAACTCTGGGTGTGGCCGCCCAGGCTGCGATTCTGCTTTGGAGCTGGCGTCGAATAGGCCTGAAGCTAAGACTAAATTTCAAGTTCCGCGGTTTTGGCCTTGGGCCGGCCATGAAAGCAGCCAGCTGGTCACTGGCAATGGTGCTGGTAACTCAGATTGGTGGGCTGGTGCAAACGGCAGTTGCCTCAACAGCGGCAAGTGCCAGAACCAGCACCGAGGCAGTTGCCTCGGTTGCTGCTGCCGCAATTGCCTGGTTAATTTTCATGCTGCCGCACTCTGTGGTCACAGTTTCGATTGCAACTGCCTACTTCACAAGGATGTCGCAGCACGCTGCGGCCGGTGAAATGGGAAGATTCAAAAATGATTTGACCACCGGTTTGAAGGTAATTGCACTGGTTAGTGTGATTTCAACTGCGGTGCTAATCATCCTGAGCTACCCGATAGCCCGGGTCTTTGCAGGCGAATACCCGGCTACGGTTGCGCTCGGCAACGTCGTTGCGGCCTTCATGATTGGTCTGGTCCCATTCAGCTTTGTCTACATGATGCAACGGGCCTTCTTTGCCCTCGAGGACACCAGAACACCGTTTGTTTTCACAAGTATTCAGATCGCCATTCACATCACCGGGTCTTTGATCCTGGGAGCAACCGTTGAAAAACAATGGTTGGTGGTTTCAATCGCTTTGCTCACCGCATTCTCGGTCAGTGTTCAGGGGGTCATTGCTTATTTCCTCTTGAAAAAGCGCATCGGTGGCCTGGAGGGCTATGGAGTTGGCAGAGCGCTCGGCCTGTTTATTCTCGCAATGATTCCGGCTGGTGTTGTGGGCGTGCTGGTGCTCGGCGGGCTCGGCGGAATCAGGGAGGGTGCTTATCCTCTGGATCGCGTTGTGACAGCGGTCTCCAGCGGGATTTTGGTCGGCTTGGCAATGCTCACCACCTATCTGGTTTTGCTTTGGTTATTCAAGGCACCAGAGCTTCGTGAAGTAGGACGCCAAATCGCCGCTAGATTTGGTAAGAAGTCGAAGTAATCCACTACGGTATTAGGTGGAATAAATAGATAACCATCTATGTTTGACCAAATAACAAAGAGAAGAGCAAAATGCGCGAAGTAATCATCATCGGATCCGGCCCAGCTGGCTACACAGCCGCAATCTACGCGGCGCGCGCACAACTGAACCCACTTATGATTGCCTCTAGCGTTGAGCCCGGTGGCGAACTCATGAAGACCACCGAGGTGGAGAATTACCCGGGCTTCCCAGAGGGACTAATGGGGCCAGATTTGATGGCCAACTTCCAGGCTCAGGCCGAACGCTTTGGAACTGAAATCATGTTTGACGATGTGGTTGAAGTAGATCTCACCGGCGATGTGAAGATTGTGAAAACCGGAGGTGGCGAGACTCTTGAAGCCAAGGCGGTAATCATTTCAACCGGAGCTGCCTATCGCGAGCTTGGTCTGCCGAGGGAAAAAGAGCTCAGCGGCCACGGAGTTTCCTGGTGTGCCACCTGCGATGGCTTCTTCTTCCGCGAAAAGACCATTGCCGTGGTTGGTGGTGGCGA
>CAZBTW010000058.1:0-5753 GCA_964494925.1 uncultured Aquiluna sp. | reverse complement strand
GCGCCATCTCGTCGGTCGTCTTTGGCAAGCTTCTCGGTGCTAAAGGCCCGCACAATACCGCCAAAGAAATTAGCAAGAATCATGTAACCAGCAACCAGCTTTTTGCCCAGCTCTAGATCCCGCTTTGAACCTGCCGCTCTACTTGCGGATTTAGCTGGAGACTTGCGCGCAACCGGCTTGCGCACAGCGCGTGAACTGGTCGGCCGCCTAGGCGGTGGGGTCTTTGCTGCCATGAGTAAAAACTAGCAATCTAATGCCAAAAATCGGCTTAGGCGGGGCGGGAGGAGTAAACAACAATTGGAATGATCATTGGCTTTCTCCGGTGGGCTTTTGCCACCCAGGACCCGATTGTGCGTCGGATTACCTGCTGGAATGCGTAGCTGTCCCGGGTTCCCTCGTCCGCTGCCCTGGTCAGCGCCTTGGTTATTTCAGGCAGGATGTCGTCAAAAACATGGTCTTCTTCAGCGTAGGCCCGAGCCTTGATCTCCGGACCCTCGGTTATTTTTCCAGTTTCCCGGTCAACCACCACAAAGATTGAAATGAACCCCTCAGCCGCCAGAATCCGACGATCCCTTAGGTCATCTTCAGTAATTTTTCCAACGGTCTTCCCGTCAACGTAAAGCATGTCGCATGGAACTCGGCCGACAATCTCACAGCGACCGTCAACCATGTCAATTACCGCGCCATCCTCTGCCAATAAAGTTCGCTCAACGGGTACACCGGTCTTGATTGCTAGATCGGCATTTGCACGAAGGTGGCGGAACTCGCCGTGAATCGGCAGCACATTTCGAGGCTTGAGAATGTTGTAGCAGTAAAGCAGCTCACCGGCCGCTGCGTGTCCGGAGACATGCACCTTGGCATTGCCCTTGTGCACCACGTTCGCACCTATTTTGGTGAGGCCATCGATTACCCGATAAACGGCATTCTCGTTTCCAGGAATTAGTGAGCTGGCAAGCAATACCGTGTCGCCCCGGCCAATTTCAATTTGGTGATCCTGCCTAGCGATGCGCGAAAGAACAGCCATCGGTTCTCCCTGGCTACCGGTGGACATATAGACAACTTTGCTGTCAGGAATGTTCCCCGCTTTTCTGAGATCAACAATTTGACCGTCAGGGACCACAAGATACCCAAGCTCCTGAGCGATTGCCATGTTACGCACCATGCTGCGTCCAACAAAGACAACTTTTCGACCATTTGTTGCGGCTGCATCAATCACCTGTTGCACGCGGTGAACATGCGAACTAAAAGATGCAACAACTACTCTGCCTGGAGTCTTTGCAATCACCGATTCGATGACCGGCCCTATGTCTCGCTCAAGCGGCGTAAAACCTGGAACATCGGCGTTGGTGCTGTCCACCATGAACAGGTCAAGCCCCTCCTCTCCAATTTTCGCAAAAGCCCTGAGATCAGTGAGTCTGCCATCAAGGGGCAACTGATCCATCTTGAAGTCCCCAGTTGCCAAAACAGTGCCGGCGCTTGAGCGAATGATTACGGCCAGCGAGTCTGGAATTGAGTGATTGACCGCAACAAATTCAAGTTCGAACGGACCAATTCTCTCTTTTTGACCCTCTTTGACCGTGTGTGACAGCGGAGTCATTCGATGCTCTTTGAGCTTGGCCTCCAGGAAAGCCAGTGTCAGCTGTGAACCTAGGATCGGAATGTCTTGTTTCATTCGCAGCAGGTAAGGAACACCACCAATGTGATCTTCATGACCATGGGTCAACACCATTCCGGAAATACGATCCAGCTTGTCCTCGAGGTAACTGAAGTCAGGCAGAATTAGATCCACTCCGGGTTGTGTTTCCTCCGGAAACAAGACACCGCAGTCGATAATCATGATTTGGTTATCAAGCTCAAATACGGTCATGTTGCGACCAATTTCTCCGATGCCGCCAAGCGGGATTATTCGAAGAGTTCCTCGGTCTAGGCCCGGAGGTGCTTTGAGTTCCACTATCTGGTGGTCCCGGCTACCTTGGGAAGGGCACCGCCGGCCGCGGCATTTCGGTCTGGACGGAAGTTATCGAAACTTAGACCAGGAACAGCCTGCACCTGATCAATTCCGGCCTCAATCGCCGCAGCCTCACTGTCCTCAGGTCCAACTAGCGGCAATCTCACACGAGGTGAATTAATAAGCCCTAAACCATGCAACACATACTTTGCGGCAACCGTTCCAGGCACGTGCGTCATGACTGCACGCTGCAGAGGCTCGAGTGCGTTATGCACATCAAGAGCCGAGTGAAAATCATTGGCATTGGTGGCATCCACCATCTGACGATAGGCGTGTGGCGCGATGTTTGCTGTCACGCCAATCAGTCCGGTTGCCCCAACTGAAAGGTGAGGAAGAATGTAGGAATCATCGCCTGAGAAGTAGATCAAACCGGTTTCAAGCATGAGCCTTGAAACCTGAGCCAAATCACCCTTCGCATCCTTTACCGCAACGATGTTGGGGTGCTTGGCGGCCCTGTGGAAGGTGTCGTAGCCGATTGCCACCCCGGTGCGACCAGGAATGTCATAGAGGATTACCGGAAGATCCGTAGCATCAGCGATCATGCGGAAGTGCGTGAGGATTCCAGCCTGAGTTGGCTTGTTGTAGTAGGGCGTGACGATCATAACGCCGTCAGCACCAGCTGCTTCACTGGCCTTATAAAGCTGGATGGCATGAGCTGTCTCATTCGATCCACCACCGGTGATGATCTTCGCTCGTCCGTTTGCTACAGACTTACCAACCTGAACCAGCTTGATTTTTTCAGCATCTGTCAGGGTTGAGGTCTCGCCTGTGGTTCCAGTGACCACAACGCCATCCGCGCCATTGGATATCACATAGTCAATGTGACGCTCGGTTGCGTCCCAGTCCACCTCGCCATCGGCGGTCATAGGAGTGACCAGTGCCACCAGCACCTGGCCAAATAAGTCTCGTTGTTGTGCAAGCATCCCCCTAGCCTACTCAAGCCTGGAAGCAAGTGACAGGGTTTGCGCTTCGCAGCAACTAGCCAAGGTTGGTTAGAAAAGTGCACACGGATGGAGATGCGTCTTTGAAAAGAAGGGTTTAGAGCCGGTGAACCCGGGCAAAAAACCTCAATGGAAAATCAAAATCTCGCCAATTTCAAGAGGTATGGCTATTAAGGAGCGACTCGACCGTTTTCATTGAAGGTCTGATAGCTCAGGGGCATGAGCTCGGCGAAGTGGGCTTCCATCTTCTCAGCAACCATTTCAATCTCGCGCTGCGGGAATGAAGGAAAGTGGGTGCCCTCACGCTTAGTTCTGAGGCTCAAGAAGTTCATAAGTGACCTGGCGTTCATGGTCACGTACATGCTTGAGTAGATATTTACGGGAAGCACAATTCTGGCAACCTCGCGGGCGACTCCAGCCTCCAACATCCGCTGATAAGCCTCGTAGGCAGCTCTGGTTACCGCCATGGTCTCCTGCTCAACCAGAGCAGTCTGTTCTGCCGTGCCATCCTCAAATTCGTATGCGCCCGGCTTTCCAACCTGAACCAGCTTGCGCTCTGGACCCGGAACGTAAAAGACCGGCCTTAATTCGCGATAGCGGCCTGACTCTTCGTTGTAGCTGGCAATTCTGTGGCGCATGAATTCTCTAAAAACAAAAATCGGTGCCTGCACATAAAAAGTCATTGAGTTGTGCTCAAAGGGAGAACCGTGACGATCTCGCATCAGGTAATTGATTAGACCCTTGTCCCGTTTTTCCACCTCGGAATCAGACTGCATTGCCGACTCGAGCGTTTGCTCACCCTGAGTGGAGACTCTGGCTGCAAATAAAACATCAGCATCTCGGGCGTTGGCGCGAATCAGCTCAACGGTTACATCATTGCGGAATTCGATTTCAGTCACCAGACAACCTTATGACAAGCAAAAAGTAAAAAAGCGCAACACTCCGCTTATTCAACTGCAAGTGACTTAGTCTTGCTTAGATGAACACGACGCTCCTGATTACCCTTGGTCTGCTTTTGGTGGCGGTAACTGCGGGAGCGACCTACCGGTTTTTCCACGGTCGTGGCCACAAAGTAGTGGGAAACGAATGCGTTGACCTCACAAAACTTAGGGCTGACAAGAACTGTGATCCGGTTTTAGAATTCGGCTCCAAAGCCACGCTTTTGATGTTTTCAACAAAATATTGTGGGCAGTGCCCTGGGGTCAGACGTGCACTAGCCAAGCTGGAGCACCGACACGGGACGCTACTTTTTATAGAGGCCGATATCACAGACCGCTTGGACTTGGCGGCACACTTCAACATCACCCAGACCCCGACAGTTTTTGTGTTGGACCCACAGGGAAAAATTAGGTATCGCTTAGGCGGAACACCAAAGCCAGGAGTAATAGAAACTGAACTCACCAAGCTAGGAGTGAAATGAACGAGAAGAACCACATCGACCCCCGCGGTCCAAGATTTGGAGCAGGGATCACCACAGTGATCTCGCTGCTTGCATTTGCCGCTAGCTTGGAGAACAGTGCTCTGGCCTACAGCATCTTGGTGGTGTTGGCCGTTCTGTTTACCTGGTCAGTGCTTTCTGCCAAGACCCACCCATTTTCGCTTCTTTTCAAGCGATTCGTCCAGCCAAAGATTGCACCACCAAAGGAATTAGAAGACCCCAGGCCCCCTAGGTTTGCTCAGCAGGTGGGGCTGAGCTTTGCTCTGCTTGGAATCATCGGTGGCCTAATTGCCCCAGTTCTGATTTCAATTTCGGCCGCATTCATATTTCTAGCAGCCTTCCTAAACGCCTTTTTTGGTCTTTGCTTGGGGTGCCAAATGTATCTAGCGATCAGGCGATTCGGACTTATCCGCTAGCACAATCGCTTTTCGCATGCAGGCCCTGGCCTGCTTGCGGTTTCCGGCGGCCTCATTCGCCTCACCTAGCAAAAACCAGTTGGTCCAACTCTCTGGCGAGGCCTCTACCAACTCGGTAATGCGCAAAAGTTCACTTGCCGCGGATTCCTTGGTTGCCCGGCCACTGGGCCTTAGCTCAAGATCCAGTCCTGGCAGGTTCAAAACTTGCACCTTCTTTGACAGCCGCTGGGATTTATAACCAAAACTAAGCTCCATGTAGAGACCCCAGATCGCAAACACGGGTAGCACCAGGATTGCAAAACCCATTAGCTTTGCCAAGATACTCGGATCTTGAATCAGGATTACTCCACGACCAAAAAGGGTCAGAACATAAAACAGGGTTAGGGCCAACATTAGGCCGACCCAAGCTCTAGTCATCAATTCGAAAGCACTCGATCAAGCCCTACTACCAAACCGGTTGCATCCTTGGCGAACTCAATTGACTTCAGGATTCCAAGCGAATAGGCCCGATAGGACGAGACGTCATGAGAGATTGTGAGCTGCTCGCCTGCGGCACCAAAGATAGTGTCCTGCTTTGCTGAAACTCCCTGCTGGCGCAGCGAGTGGATAGGGACTCCTGAGTGAATCTCGCCCCTGGCAGGCTGTCCAACACCAGGAATCAATGGCTGAGTCAGCTCCGCTCTTGACTTCGCGATCAGCTCTGCGGTTGCAATGGCGGTTCCAGATGGTGAATCGACTTTATGTTCGTGGTGAGCCTCAACGATCTCAATTGAATCAAACAACTTCGCTGCCTCCGCCGCGAATTTCTGAGCAAGCATTGAGCCCACAGAGAAGTTTGGAACCAACACCACGGCAGCTTTGGGATGCGCAGCCAAAGACTTTTCCAGCATTGCCAGTTTCGAAGAACTCCAGCCAGAGGTTCCAACCACAATCTTTAGGTCATTCTCGAT
>CAZBTW010000057.1:0-5845 GCA_964494925.1 uncultured Aquiluna sp. | reverse complement strand
GGGGGGGGGGGGGGGGGGGGGGGGGGGGGGGGGGGGGGGGGGGGGGGGGGTCTGTGGTCATCACCGTTATTTTGATTTTGGTAATGGCAAACCGCAAGAAGCAGAAGGTTTCGTCGGGAATTGTTGGCGCCATCGGAGCGCTCAGCCTGGCAAACATAATTCTTGCTGTAGTTCTGTAACCAGTTTTGGCAAACCTTGATATGTTTGCCTGATGACTACCAAGCTCGGAAATACCAGGATCACTGGCACCGAGCAGTATTACACCCCAGCAGCACTGGCCAGTGAGCTGGTTGCAAGGACCCTGCAACACCTAGACAATCCGCGGTCCCTTTATTTTCTAGAGCCTGCCGCCGGCACTGGAAGCTTCCTGAGGGCACTTGAATCTGCAGGAATTGAATCAATAACGGCGATTGACAAGTATCCAAAAAATCAGCTGGTTACCCACGCCGACTTCCTAACCTGGAGCCCGCATAGGACTGACTTTGTCACTATCTCAAACCCTCCTTTTGGCAGAAACAATGCGCTGTCGGTTCCTTTTTTTAATCATGCTGCCGAATTTTCCGACTACATAGCATTCTTGGTCCCCCGCTCCTGGCGAAAATGGTCGGTTCAAAACCGCCTTGATGACAGGTTTCACCTGATTGAGGACACCTCGGTTCAGGTTCAATACGAGGATGAGTTTGGCAACAAAATCGCAAAGAATAATGACCTGCGCACCTGTTTCCAGATTTGGAAAAAACAAGACTTGTCTCGCAAAAAGATATCGGTGCCAGATAACGGACTAATTGCTAAGAGCGGTCCCGAACAAGCCGACATTGCGATTCGGGTGTTTGGCTATGGCTGTGGTCAGGTTTTTCACCAGTTCGAACGAGTTCCAAATACAACTTTGATGTTTCTGAGAATCCTAGATAAACGAGTCATGGGACTAATAAAGGGCTTAGATTATGAGAGCTTTGCAATTAACACCGCCTACACCAAAGCCCTTTCGTTTCAGGAAATCAACTTCCTAATCAATCAGGAGCTTTTTGGGGACGGTTTCGCCCAGGTGCGAGGTTAGGAATAGACGTGAGTGAGTATTACCAGGATCCAACTCAAAACCCCAAGAGCCGCGAGTATCGCGGACCTAGGGCGAAACTAAAGGACCTACTCCCCTACCTGAAGGATCACCGCAAGACTCTCATTATTGCGTTGGTTCTCTCGGTCTTGGGATCGCTGTTGGCTCTAGGGCAACCCCTTCTCATCGGACAGTTGATTACGGCGGTTGAGCAGAATCTAGACACTGGTTTATTGGCGGGATTGATTGTTGGACTGGTTATTACCTCGGCTCTGGTGAATGCCTTCCAGTATTACCTGCTCTACAAAACCGGTGAGGGCGTGGTTCTAACAACCAGAAAAGCACTGGTCGCAAGGCTTCTTAGGTTGCCAATCTGGCAGTATGACCGTCGCCGAATTGGTGATCTGGTGTCGCGCGTTGGATCAGATTCGACGCTGCTGAAGTCTGTGCTGACCCAGGGACTTGTCGATGCTCTCGGTGGAATGCTCCAGTTTGTCGGGGCGATTGTCGTGATGGCATTCATTGATCCACTGCTGCTAGGCACCACCCTGCTGGTGGTATTCGCCGCTGTCGGAGCCATTGCACTAACTGGCCGAAGAATTAGAGCAGCAACCACCAAGGCACAAATGCGTGTTGGTGAGATGAGTGCTTCGGTGGAGCGCGCACTAAGTGCAATTAGAACCATTCGAGCTTCGAGAGCAGAAGCCCGCGAAACCTCCGAGATCGAAAAGGATGCCGAGGCTGCCTACGAGCAGGGGCTGAGCATTGCAAGACTGTCCGCGGTGGTCTCACCGATCGCGCAGGTGGCATTCAACTCCGCATTCATTATTGTTCTGGGCCTCGGCGGGCTCAGGGTTGCAACCGGTGCCACCACAATCGCATCGCTGGTGACCTTTGTGATTTTGTTGTTTTTCATGGTGGGCCCATTGATCTCTGCATTTGGGGCCTACACCTCAGTGATGGGGGCCCTTGGGGCACTGGCTCGAATCAAAGAAATCATGGATTTGGAGCCGGAGGAAACCGGTGGCGACAAGCCTGCCCGTAAGGCTCAGAGCAACGTTGCGATTGAATTCAAGGACGTCGAGTTCCACTATGCCCCGGATGAAGATTCCGAGCCTCAGGATATTTTGAAGGGCCTGAATCTAAAAATTGAGCGAGGTTCGCGGGTTGCTCTGGTTGGTCCTTCGGGCGCCGGAAAGTCCACAGTCTTCTCGCTGATCGAACGTTTCTACGAACCAACCGGCGGACAGATCCTGCTGGATGGGCAACCGGTGACAGAGTTTTCTAGAGAATCCCTACGCCAACAGCTTGGCTATGTGGAGCAAGATGCGCCAGTGCTAGCTGGCTCTCTGAAGGACAACCTGCTGCTCGGGAAAGCTGATGCGACCGACCAGGAGCTGGTAGAGGTTCTCGGAAAGGTCAATCTCTCTGAGGTACTCAAGAGAGACAAAAAGGGGCTTGAGGCAGAAGTTGGCGAGGACGGCATCATGCTCTCCGGAGGCGAGCGTCAGCGACTTGCAATTGCCAGAGCGCTGCTGGCTTCGCCTGAAATCCTGCTTTTGGATGAATCAACAAGCGCCCTCGATGGGCCAAATGAACAGCGAATGAGAGAGGCCATTGATGCTGTGGCAGGCGGCCGCACGCTGCTGGTTATCGCTCACCGACTCTCCACCGTTGTTGACTCTGACCAAATCATTGTTTTGGAAGATGGACAGATTGTTGGTGTTGGAGCTCACTCCGAATTGGTCAAATCAACACCTCTTTATGCTGACCTAGCCAAACACCAGTTGCTGGTTTAGCAATAGAGTATTTGGAATGAGTACCACAAACATCAATGAAGATTTTGTCCGCCAACTTGACGCCAATGATCCACTAAAAAGCTTCAAGTCAGAGTTTGTAATAACTGATCCCGATCTCTGCTACCTAGATGGAAACTCGCTGGGGCGACTTCCCAAACGCACTGTCGAAGAAGTGAATAGCTTTCTACTAAACGAGTGGGGTCCGGAACTAGTTGACGGTTGGTCTCATTGGATTGATGGCGCCCAGCCAGCCGGTGACCTGCTTGCTAGGGCTGCGCTTGGCGCAGCGTCCGGCCAGACTCTGGTCTGTGACACCACCAGCGTGAACTTCTACCAACTCTGCGTTGCTGCGATTAGAGCAAGACCCGGGCGCAAAACGGTGATTATTGACTCCTCCAACTTTCCAACCGACCGCTACATAATTGCCGGGATTGCCAAATCTATGGGGCTAAACCTGATTACCCTCGACACTGACGGCTCTGGTGGGCCTGGCAGGGTTGATATTGACTCAGAGTTTGAAGAGGTCAAGGCTTCCGAACTCGCTAAGCACCTAAACGATGATGTCGCGCTTGTCACCCTGCAGGCGATCAATTACCGCTCAGGGGTCAGGCAGGACATCAAGGCAATCACCGACCTGGTTCGCCAGCACGGTGGATTAGTAGTTTGGGATTGCTCGCATGCCGCTGGCTCAATCCAGCTAAACCTGGATGCCAACGGTGTTGATTTGGCGGTTGGTTGCACCTATAAATATGGAAACTCTGGCCCAGGATCACCAGCCTGGCTCTACGTGTCATCTCGAATTCAGACTGAGCTCAGGGTTCCAATCCAGGGCTGGTTTGCCCAGGAGAAGCAGTTTGAGATGGGTCCAGAGTTTGAACCTGCTGACACCATTAGAAGGTTCCAGATCGCGAGTCCCTCGATCATTGGCATCCGAGGTGTTGAGGTTGCCTTCGAAATGATTGAGCGGGCTGGAATCGAAGAAATTGAGAAAAAGGCTGCTACCGGCACCAGCCTGATGGTCGATCTCCACAAGCTTTGGCTGGAGCCGTTGGGCTTTTCACTTGCTACTCCCAGTGAACCAGGCAAACGTGGCGGGCACATTATCCTCACCCACCCAGAGGCCAAGCAGATCGCCTATGCAATGCGCAAAGTCTCCAAGGTTGTCCCCGATTACCGCGAACCAAATGCAATTCGGCTCGCCATTTCACCGCTGGCAACCAGCTATTACGAAGTCTTTGAGGGCTTTAGAAGGCTGAAGGAGCTGGTGGCTTCAGGCCAATACCTCAGTGTCGCTCCAGATGGAAACCGCGTCACTTAATTCTGAGTCAAATTCTTTTAGTCAAAACACGAATCTAGAACTGGAAAACAAAAAATGGATAACTCCAAGCACGTCACATACATTTCATACCTGAAGGTTGATGAACTACTAGAGCTTCAGCACCCACTCAGCGATGGACCGGAACACGATGAACTGCTGTTCATCACTATCCACCAGGTTTATGAACTTTGGTTCAAGCAAATCCTTCATGAGACTGAGGCCCTGCAGGTTGCGCTGGAGGCAGGTGAAACCCACCGAGCACTTGCCCTTCTAGGACGAGTGCGGACCATCATGAAGACCTGTGTTTCGCAGCTGGACATCCTAGAAACCATGACTCCACTGCAGTTCAATTCGTTCCGGGAGCGCCTCACCTCCGCCAGTGGTTTTCAGTCGGCTCAGTTCCGAGAGCTTGAAGCGGTATTGGGCCGTCGCGACCAAGCTGGTGCCGATGCCGACGGCAAGACTGGAATGAGGATGGCAGAGCACCTCATTCCAGGCTCTCCAGCGCGCAAGAAGGTGGAAGCGGCTATGGCAAGAAAATCGCTTTGGGATTCAGCGCTGCACTATTTCAACTCAAGAAAGCCAATTCCCAAGGAACTGTTGACACGGGATGTGACGGCTGCCTGGGAACCTCACGAAGGCTTGCAGGAGATTCTGATCGACCTTCATCGAAACGACCCAGAGGTCTCGATGGTTGGCGAGGCGCTAGTTGATTTTGATGAAGGCCTGCAGGAGTGGCGCTACCGCCACGTGAAGATGGTCGAACGCACTATTGGGCGCAAGATGGGAAGTGGCGGCTCTTCTGGGGCTGGCTATCTTGCCAGCACGCTTTTCAATCCAGTGTTTCCAGATCTCTGGGCAATCAGAAGCAGATTCTAAAAAGCGGCTTCAACAACATTCTTGACCAACATCGCCCTGGTCATAGGGCCAACACCACCGGGGTTTGGAGAGATGAAACCGGCAACGTTTGCGACCAGAGGGTCAACGTCCCCAAGTAGCTTGCCCTCGGCTCTAGTGATGCCGACATCCAGCACTGCTGCTCCAGGCTTAATCCATTCCGGCTTCACAAAATGCGGGCTACCCAGGGCTGCGACAACTATGTCGGCCTCGGCAATTGTTGCCTCGATGTTCTTAGAAGCGCTGTGGAGCAGGGTTGGGGTTGCGTCCACTCCCTTGCGGGTGAGCATTAGGCCAAGTGGGCGGCCGACCGTTAGTCCGCGACCAATAACTGCAACCTTTGCACCCTTGAGATTCACCTGGTAGCGGTTCAGTAGTTCGATAATTCCACTTGGTGTGCAGGGGGTGGGCGAGGTCATTTCACCGGAAACATTCATCACCAGCTTGCCAAGATTCATTGGGTGAAGACCGTCGGCATCTTTAGCCGGATCAATCAACTCCAACATTTCATTGGCGTCGATACCCCCCGGCAAAGGAAGCTGCACGATAAACCCGGTTACCTCTTTGGCATTATTCAAGTCTTGAATAGCGGACCGAACATCGGCTGCAGTTGCCGAAGCTGGCAGGTCGATTCTTATTGATTCAACTCCAACTTCATGACAGTCGCGGTGTTTACCGGCAACATAGGAAAGTGATCCGGGATCCTCGCCAACTAGCAGCGTTCCAAGTCCCGGAGTTATCTGCTTTTTCTTGAGCTCAACAACCTTTTCAGAAAGC
>CAZBTW010000056.1:0-5910 GCA_964494925.1 uncultured Aquiluna sp. | reverse complement strand
TTAGGCACAGAAGAGTGAACTAGGGTGGAGTTATGACGAGAGTAGCCGTTGCAACATTTGGATTCCTGATTATCTGGGGCATCTTCACGACCGTTTTTGCCGCGAGCGCGGACAAGAACGAGGTTCGCTTGATGCCAAAGTGGGTCTGGGTAATTCTTTGTCTTTTTGTTCCATTTTTTGGCGGACTTCTTTACCTGATGGTTGGTCGACCACTGCCACTAAAGCCAGGGCCTTCAGGCGGTCAGTCGCGGGTTATCGCGCCGGATGATGACCCTAATTTCTTGCGGGACATCCAGAAGTTTCTGCGCAAAAAAGATCAAGACAATAAAGACCAGTAAGTGAGCAATCGGTCACAGGAGTTTGCGGCCAGACTGCTTGCCGAATTGGCAGCAGGCGGGGTCAGGAACTTCCATATTTCCCCGGGCGCTAGGTCGGCTGCATTGGCGATTGCTGCCGGGCAGTTGTCTCAGGTGGGAAAGATTTCTCTGACTGTCAGGCTCGATGAGCGCACCACCGGCTTCACGGCCTTGGGTAGGGCACTGGCGACCGATGAACCGAGCGTTGTCATCACCACTTCCGGAACAGCGGTTGCAAACCTTCATCCGGCTGTTTTAGAAGCACACCACAGCGGTGTTCCTCTGATCCTGTTGACAGCCGACCGTCCGAGTGAATTGCGTGGGGTTGGGGCTAACCAAACTACAAATCAGGTCGGCATTTTTGCTGGAAGCCTCCGAAGCTTTGTTGATGTTCCCGCCCCGAGGGCTGGAAACCTTCCGGATGCTGCCGATCTTGCCTCTCGGGCAATTGCGGCAGCAATGGGTGCCCATGGGTCACCGGGGCCAGTTCAACTAAATCTTCAATTCGTCGAGCCACTGAGCGACTCGGAACCGAATGCTAAAACAGTTCTTGATTCGCTAACGAACCAGCCCCTGCCTGGCCCTGCCGAGCGCAAAGAAGTTCTAGAAATCGAAGTTGATGACCACACGGTGGTTATTGCCGGAGCCGGTGCTGGGTCGGCAGCTGTGAAGTTTTCTGAAAAGGCCAAGCTGCCGCTGCTTGCTGAACCAAGCTCCGGTGCGAGGTACGGGACAACCGCGATCACCGACTACGTCGGTGCCCTGGATGGACCATTGGCTGACCAGATTCGAAGGGTTGTAGTTTTTGGAAAGCCGACACTTTCTAGGCAAATAATCGCCTTGGTCAAGCGCTGCAGCGTTTATGTTGAAATTTCACCTCGGCACGGAAAGTTTGATGTTGGAAACAACGTGATTGCCAGTGCTTGGAAATTGGAACCAAAGGGCATTGCCGGAAGTTCCTGGTTAGCCAGTTGGGACCGGGAAGCAAAAGTGGCAGGCCAGCGATCAGAATTTGTCAGAACGGTTTGGGATAACGCAGGGTCGGTGCCACTTCTTTTTGGGGCAAGCAACTTAGTTCGAATTGCAGATCGCTGCGTCACACCTGCAAACATCCGAGCTTTTGCAAACCGAGGGCTTTCTGGAATTGACGGAACAATTGCGACAGCAATTGGAATAGCTGGGGCCGGGCAAGGCGTCAGAGCACTTATTGGTGACCTAACGCTGCTGCATGATGTTGGGTCATTAAACCTCTCTGGGCTCAGGAATTTGAATGTGCAGTTGATTGTCGGAAATGATTCAGGCGGTCAGATATTTAGAAAGCTTGAGGTTGCCAAGCTGGTCTCGAAAGAGCTCTTTGAGCAGTTGTTCATTACCCCTCAAAAAGTAGACATTGAAGCTTTGGCCAAGGCCTTCGGGTGGCAGTATGAAAAGCCGGCTTCAATCCAGGAATTGGTTGCAGCAATGAAGCTTGATGGCTTTGTGATTATCGACTATGCATTGGAGTCTGAAAACGAGTAGCGGACGGCCTTGAACTTGAGCTCCGTCTCCTGGAGTTCAGCCTCAGGATCCGATTCTGCAACAATGCCACAGCCTGCAATTGCTCGAATCTGACCTTCCTCAATTACGCCTCCTCTGAGGGCAATTGCCAGCTCTCCGGAGCCATTCGAGCTCAACCAGCCAACTGGGCCGGCGTAGCCGGCTCGATCAAATGGCTCCAGTTCGCTAATTAGCTCTTGAGCCAGATCGGTGGGTGTGCCGGCAACAGCTGCCGTTGGATGCAGCTTCTCGATCACATCCAAAAGACTGACCCCAGCTTTCAGCTTTCCCCTGACATCAGTGGCAAGGTGCCAGAGGTCTGGAAGAGCTAGTGAAAATGGTTCCGGGTCGCTATCCACCACATCGCAAAATGGTGCCAGAGCTTGGACCATCGAAGTCACGGCGTATTGGTGCTCGTGGCGATTTTTTTGGGAGTGAGCCAGACCATCTGCGATGGCCCGGTCCACGTCTGGGTCGGTGCCTCTGCCGGCGGTGCCGGCCAGGACCCGGGCTGAGACTTCACCAGCATCTGCCCTCAACAAAAGTTCTGGGGAAGCCCCGAAAACGTTGCCGATCAGATAGGTCCAACACTTCGGATACTTTTTGTGCAGCCTAGATATTGCCGGCGCCAGTTCTGGGGTTCCTGTCGTGGGCATGACTAGATCTCGGCCCAACACCACTTTTTCTAGCTCGGTACTGCTGATTCGCCCAATCGCAGTTGCAACCGATGAAACAAAATCAGCACCAGTGACCTGGCCCTCTTCGAAACTGGCAGCAATTGGCTCTGTATTTTCAAGTTGTTCTGGAGTTTCAATCTTGACTTCAAAAGCTTGGTCTTCCCTGTAGACCCTGGTGATGGCCGGGACATAGAGCACGCTTGGAGTCTTACTCAGGCTGGAGAAGCTGATCGAGGTGAGCCCAATGATTCCGGTCCCAGCTAATCCTGATTGGTCATCGATTTCGGCGGTGCTGAGAAACTCTTGCCACTTTTTTGAGAGTTCTGAAATTCGGTTAGGTCCGGTTGCCTCGAAGCTAACGGCCTTACCGGTGCCAATGATTTGCTGTCCAGTTCGAATAAAAACTGAGGAATTGGCGAAGTCCAAAGATTCCGGCGTGGAAATCTTTCGGATTACTGCCCTAATTGTCATTGGTCCCTTTGCTCACAGTTCGCTGAGATTATATGAACTGCAGGTGCGAAGAAATGATTTCCTCTTTATCCTGAATGAATTCTAGGTGAGGTGATTGCGTGATACTCAAGCTGGCTGCTTTTTCGCTGCTTGCGAGCCCAATGCCGCTCCTTGCTTTCGGTCAAGACTCCGGTGAGCTCGAACTGGACCAGGATTCTCACATTCAACAGGTGATCCCGCCGGCAATGGTTGATGACCAACTCGATCCGTTTGCAACCAAACCCATTGATTTCAGCCGGGTTGAAATCACAACGCTCACTCCTGCTGACAAGTACATCTCTGCAACTACGCCTTTGGCCGTTGGTTTGATGCTTGGAACTGTATCGCTTGTTGTCTATACCCTGGTTAGCCAAAGCAACCCCCGCGCTGAGGATTAGACTTAGCGGGTGACTAAAGCCGACCTCAACAAATCACCCGAACAAGTATCAAAGATGTTCGATGAGGTCGCTCATGCCTATGACAAAACAAATGACCTGCTTTCCTTTGGGCAGGCAAGAAGGTGGCGCAAGGCGCTAACTGAAAAAGTTGCCCCAGTTTCAGGCGAAAGAATTCTCGATATTGCGGCCGGAACCGGTACCAGCTCGATGGCACTGAAGGCTGAGGGCGTCGAGGTCGTTGCAGCTGATTTTTCAAAAGGAATGCTTGCCGAGGGCAAGAAGCAATACCCGGAACTTGAATTTGTGTTCGCCGATGCCATGAACCTGCCATTCAAGAATGGCGAGTTTGATGTGGTCACGATGTCCTTTGGCCTTCGAAATGTTCAAGATCGAAAGGTTGCGCTGAAGGAGTTTTTGCGGGTGCTAAAGCCAGGTGGCCGATTAGTTATTTGTGAATTTTCACATGTGCGCGGACTTCTGGGATTCGCCTATCGTTCCTACCTTCGACTGCTGCTGCCGCTTGTTAGCAGACTGCTAAGCAAAAACCCGGCTGCCTACAGCTACCTCTCCGAGTCAATCGCGGCCTGGCCAGCGCAGCAGGAATTGGCCAATGACATAACTGCCGCTGGATTTTCTAGAACAAAGTGGAAGAATCTGAGCTTTGGCGTGGTTGCTATTCACTCCGCAATTAGGGAGAAATGAAGATAGCGCTACCAAGCCAGTTGAGACTGGTGTCAGACAAGGCACTTTTGTCAGAACTTGAAGCATCCCTTGAGCTGGTTGAAACCAAGCTAATCACTGCAACTGCGCATGCTGAATCTCTGGTCGACACAATGTCCTCCCACCTTGCTCGTGCCGGTGGCAAAAGAATGCGTCCGGTGCTCACACTGCTCACCTCCCACCTAGGGAATCCAGGCAGCGAGGAAGTCATTGATGCTGCGGTTGTCATGGAGGTCACTCACCTTGCAACTCTGTATCACGATGACGTGATGGATCAGGCCGAGAGTAGACGCGGAGTTGACAGCGCCCACATAATCTGGGGCAATAATGTTGCAATCCTGACCGGAGACTTGCTGTTCGCGCGAGCTTCAAACATTGTGTCTGGTCTGGGCAAAGATGCACTTCAATTGCAGGCGCAAGTTTTCGAGCAGCTGGTGCTGGGTCAGCTGCATGAAACTATTGGGCCGCAGGAAGGTCAAGATCAACTCGAGCACTACATCCAGGTCTTGCGTGACAAGACCGGCTCCCTGATTGCCCTTTCAGCACAGCTTGGCGCAATGCTCTCTGGAGCAAGCACTGAATACCAAAAGCCATTGAAGGAATTTGGCGAGGCAGTTGGAATTGCATTCCAACTGGTTGACGACATCATCGACATCCAGTCAACTAAGTCCCAGAGTGGCAAAATTGCGGGAACCGACCTGTTGGCAGGGGTTCCAACGCTTCCAGTGTTGCTTTTGGCTAACCATGAAGATGACGAATCAAAGCAGCTACTGGCGGAGATCACAAATAATCTTGACGAGCAAACACTGCCGGATATCTTGACCAGATTGCGAGCCCATCCGGTGATGGATCAGGCCAGAGCGCAAACCATGGCCTGGGCCCAGGTCGCTATTGAAGCCATTGAGCCACTGCCAGCAGGTAAAGTACGAACTGCTCTCGAAGCATTTGCTCGGGCCGTTGTAGACAGAAAAGGCTAAGGAAAACTAATGTCAAAGCTTCGTTTGGCGGTTATTGGCGCCGGCCCAGCTGGTATTTACGCATCCGATTTGATTCTGAAGGCAGAGCGCGACTTTGAAGTTTCGATTGATCTGTTTGATCGGCTTCCTGCACCATACGGCTTGGTTCGATACGGAGTGGCACCAGATCACCCAAGAATCAAGGGCATCATTCGAGCCCTATACGAAGTTTTGGACAGGGGCGACATCCGCTTTTTTGGCAACGTTCGCTACGGCCAGGACATCACCCTGGAAGATCTGAAGGAGCACTACAACGCGGTTATTTTCGCAACCGGTGCGATCAAGGACGCTCCACTGGTTGTTCCAGGAGTTGATTTGGACGGCTCCTATGGAGCGGCCGATTTTGTGAATTGGTACGACTCGCATCCTGATGTCGGATTGAGCTGGCCGCTGGAGGCAAAGCAGATTGCCGTAATCGGCAATGGAAACGTTGCGCTTGATGTTGCAAGAATGCTGGTGAAGCTACCCGATGATCTTTTAGAAACAGATATTCCAGACCATGTCTACAAGGGCCTTTCTGCTTCACCGGTAACCGATGTTCATGTATTTGGACGTCGTGGTCCAGCCCAGGTCAAGTTCTCTCCATTGGAGCTGCGAGAAGCGCTGCATGTAAATGGGGTTCAATCCATCGTTTATGAAGAAGACTTCCAGTATGACGAGGGATCCGAAGAGGCAATTGCGTCCAACAACCAGGTGAGGGTGATGGTGAAAACCCTGG
>CAZBTW010000055.1:0-6003 GCA_964494925.1 uncultured Aquiluna sp. | reverse complement strand
GAGAATTAGTGTCATCCATTTTGGAATTGGCAACTCAACTTCGCTCCAAATCTGAAGCTGAGCTGCGCATCATCCTGGAATCGTCGTTGGGTCACGGTCAGGGTTGCGATGACTACTTTGACTTGAGTCGGGTACTGCTGTCACGCAGAGAGATGGAACCAAAAATTCGGGCACTCCACAAATCTGACCTTGATGCCCTAAGAGGTGCCGAGGTGAGCGAGGCTCTTATCTCAGCGAACCTGGCAACCCCGAACATAGTTTTCGTTGAATCAGCTGAACTAGCCAGAGAGCTTGACCAGGCAGCTTTCAAGCGCACCAAACGGCACGGGTCTTACCTGAGCGCCTTTGAAACACTCTTGGCGATAACTGAATTGCTCTTTGCCTGCGAGCGCCATTGGCTCGATGTCATTCGGGCAGGCATCAGATCTCAGGACGCCAAAGAGGTGGCAGAAAAAATAAAACTCACTCCGAAAGATGTTCAGCGAAAGTTCCAGCTTGCACTTGCCGCCGGATTAGTAGCCGAGCATCAAGGTCGATGGGCTGCAACCGAAGATGGACTTGCCTGGCTAGAGCTTTCCAGGGAAGCAGCTTGGGAGAGATTGGCCGAAGCCATTTGGGACATTCCTCAAATTTCATTGTCTGACGGGGATGCTGTCGAACAAATCACAGCCAACTTTCCACTTGTGAACCTTACGGCTCTAAAGTTTCTGGAATTTGGCGCCGATTTAGGGCTCTTGGACTCAGACAGCGTTCTATACCCAGCCACACTGAATTCGGTGACTGAAGCAGCAGCCGACATTGCTCTGCATCTACCTGAAATCCAAGATCGCCTACTTGTTCAAGGGGATCTCAGTGTCGTTTCCCCGGGGCCAATCTCAACCAGCCTCCATCGCAAACTCGACACCTTCGCAGAGTCTGAGGATCTAGGACTGGCCTGCAGGTTCAGAATCACAAGCTTGAGCATTTCCCACGGGCTAGAGACTGGAATGAGCATCCAGGAAATCACCGAGTGTTTGACTGGCTCAAGTTCGCAACCATTGCCGCAGCCGGTTCAGTATGTACTACAGCAGACCGAACAGCGCTTCGGTCAGCTTCGGGTTATGGGCTCTCCAAGCGGAACAATTATTGAATCCTCGGACTCTATTTTGATAACTCAAATCGAAAATGAGCAGTCGCTAAGAGGGTTGATGCTGCAGCCTATAGCCGCTGGGCAATTGGCCTCCAGGCTCGGTATTGACCTGGTGTATTTCAACTTGAGAGACGCTGGCTATGCAGCGGTTATGTTCGATCAGGACAGTAATGTGATCTCGCCGAGGGTCAAGGTCACTATAGATCGACAGGTGGCGACGGAGGATCTCATTGGATCCAGAGTTCAAGCACTGCTAGCAGGCGAAAAGAATCAAATGGGTGGCGACGACGTGCTTCGTCAGCTTCTATTTGCCCAAAAAAATAAATTGATGGTTCAGATTGCCGTCGAGTTGCAAAACGGGGACACCAAACAATTCACGCTCTCAGTATTGGGTGTCGCGGCTGGACGCTTGCGCGGAAAAGATCAAGACATGGATGCTGAGCGTACGCTGCCAATTTCTCGTATTCAGACCGTGTTGCTGGTTTAAGCTATAGGGATGTCTCAGGGCCCACTAATTGTTCAAAGCGATCGAACGGTCCTGCTTGAAACAGGTCATAAGGATGCAGCTGCGGCCCGCCATGAACTCGCAATTTTCGCGGAATTGGAACGCGCTCCCGAACACATTCACACCTACCGAATAACCAAACTCGGACTCTGGAACGCCAGAGCAGCAGGGCACGACGCAGATTTCATAATTGAGTCACTAAAAAAATGGTCAAAATTTGATCTGCCACAACTTGTCGAGTCGGAAATCAAAACGACGATTGATCGCTTCGGGAAGCTCACAATTGGCCGCGACGAACTTGGTCTTACTCTGACCTCTGACAGCAAGGCAGTTATTGCTGAGGTCAGTTCAAACTCAAAGGTTTCAGAATTACTTGATGAACCCATACAGGATGGCTACCGAGTTAAGGACTGGGCACGAGGTGCACTCAAGCAGCAGCTTTTGAAGCTTGGCTGGCCAGCAGCTGACAACGCCGGCTACACGCCTGGAGCACCGTTTCCGATTGAGCTAATCGAAAACGGTTGGCAACTTCGCGACTACCAAAAAGAGGCTGCCGAAAAGTTTGAAGTTGGTGGCTCCGGAGTTGTGGTTCTGCCCTGTGGAGCGGGAAAAACCATTGTTGGCGCAACAACAATGTCACTGGTCAAGGCAAACACTCTGATTCTTGTCACCAACACCGTTGCCGCCAGGCAGTGGCGAGATGAGCTGTTGGCCAAGACCTCACTGACTGAGGCCGACATTGCTGAGTACTCGGGAAGCAGCAAAGAACTTGCTCCGGTCACGATTGCCACCTACCAAATTTTGACCACCAAAAGAAAAAATGAATTCACCCACCTGGCTCTGCTGAACGCCAGGGATTGGGGTCTGATTATTTACGATGAAGTTCACCTGCTCCCCGCCCCGATTTTCAAAATGACGGCTGACCTTCAGGCCCGACGTCGCTTAGGACTAACTGCAACATTGGTTCGTGAAGACGGCAGGGAATCTGATGTCTTTTCTCTGATTGGACCAAAGCGTTTTGATGCGCCTTGGAAAGACATCGAGGCCCAGGGCTATATCGCACCAGCGAATTGCTATGAGGTGAGAGTGCAGCTACCCGATGATGCGCGAATGGAATACGCGATAGCAGATCAAGAAAGTCGCTTCCGAATCGCCGCCACGGCAAACGCGAAGCTCGCGGTCATGCAGCAGATTCTGGAAAAACACAAGGGTGAGCCGACCTTGATCATCGGTCAATATTTGGATCAGATTTCCGAAGTTGCCGAGGGGCTTGGAATTGACAAGTTGACGGGTGAGACTCCGGTTGACGAACGCGAACGACTATTCAGAGAATTCAGGACCGGCCAAATAAAAACCCTAGTGGTTTCAAAGGTTGCAAATTTCTCAGTGGATTTGCCGGAGGCTTCAGTGGCCATTCAGATTTCAGGTGCCTTTGGTTCCAGGCAGGAGGAAGCCCAGCGCCTGGGTCGACTGCTTCGGCCAAAGCAAGATGGGCGTTCAGCCGCCTTCTACACAATCGTCGCGCAAGACACCAGCGAACAGGAATTTGCGCAGAACCGGCAGCGCTTTCTAGCGGAGCAGGGATACTCATACGAGATCCTCGACGCAGCTGAGATATAACAGCTAACTCTCAGGAATCTTCCAGTCAATTGTTCCAGACTATTCAGTATGGACAAACTAAAAGTGCTAGTTGTTGATGATGAACCAAACATTCGTGACTTGCTTTCAGCAAGCCTTCGATTCGCCGGTCACCAGGTTGCTACCGCGGCCAATGGAACCGATGCCATTCGGATGATTACCGACAGCGCCCCAGACATTGTTCTGCTGGACGTAATGCTTCCGGATATTTCAGGCTTTGGGGTCACCAAGAAAATTCGTGGGATGGGCATTGACACCCCAATCCTGTTCCTAACTGCTCGTGATGACACCGAAGACAAAGTTGCTGGCCTAACCGTTGGCGGTGATGACTACGTCACAAAGCCATTTAGTCTCGACGAGATAATGGCTAGAGTCTCAGCCATCATGAGGCGAACTGGCAAAGACTCGAGTTCTGGCTCCATGATCACGGTGGGAGAGCTCGTCATAAACGAAGACGCTCACGAGGTGAGCATCAACGATGAATTGGTCGATCTATCCCCCACCGAGTATCAACTACTCAGGTATTTGGCGACAAACCCAAACCGAGTGCTCACCAAGGCGCAAATCTTGGATCACGTTTGGGAATACGATTTCAATGGTGAGATGGGTATCGTGGAAAGCTACGTCTCATACCTTCGTAAAAAACTGGATCCATTGTCATCGGAGCCACTGATCGTCACCAAGCGAGGCGTTGGTTACATGTTCAAGGGGCCGAAAGGCTAACTAGGTGAAAAACTGGTTTCTGCTTGGCTGGGAGCGAATCTCGCTCCGCACCAAGCTCACGACACTTTCAGTAGGACTCATTGGAGTGCTGCTGATTGTTTCTAGTGCCGGAACCATCGCCCTTCTCAACACCTATTTGCAGCGCAATACCGACACGCTTCTAACCACGACCGCAAATCAACTAAAGGCCGAGAATCCAATTCAGTTAGAAGCTAAGGTTGCCACCGGTCGATTAACACTTCCGTCATTGCCAAGTGATTACTACATCGCAATCTTGGATGCTCAAGGGAATCAATTTTTGGGGCTGATTTCTTCCACTGGCGGCGGAAGAGCGGTTCCAAACTTCTCGAATTTGACAATCGAAACTGTTCTTCAAACCCAGGGCATTCCCTTCGACATTTCGGTCGACAATTCAGCGCGCCCAGACCAGCAGTGGCGAATGGTTGCCCTGCCGCTGGACATGGCAAGGGGTTCAGTAGTTGTTGCATTACCAACCAACACCAACCGCCAAATCATTGCCGAATACTCAGTAATTGGCGGAAGGTTCGGAGTGTTCCTGCTGGTGCTATCTGGATTCAGCATCTGGCTGACAATCACCTCAGCGCTTCGCCCACTCAAAGAGGTTGAGCGCACAGCCGCTGCGGTCAAGGCCGGCAAGTTCTCCTCTCGATTACTTTCTCGTCATGGAAAGACAGAAATTGGAAGACTCAACCGAGCGCTAAACAGCATGTTGGACAGCATCGAGACTGCTGTTAGCGGAAAAGACAAGACGCTAGACCAAATGCGTCGTTTCGTCTCTGATGCCAGCCACGAGCTTCGAACACCGTTGGTGACAGTCCGAGGTTATGCCGAGCTCTATCGCATGGGGGCGATTACTAAAAAGCAAGACGTTGCCGAGGCCATGCAGAGAATCGAGAGTGAAGCGATTCGAATGTCCGGGCTGGTTGAATCGCTTCTGACCCTGACCCGAATGGATGAATTGGGCAACCTGGAAACCACAAACACTGATGTCTCCAAGCTTGCCGATGCCGTTATCAAAGATGCTTCAGTTGCAAACACGAAAGCTCAATTCAGAGTGGTCAGAAAAGGCAAGGACTTCAATGCTGAACTCGACGCCGACCGGATCAAGCAGGTGCTGACGAACCTGGTCGCAAATGCCTCCAGATTCGCGCCTGAGGGCTCTGAGGTGACACTGGTGGTTGAGTCTGAAGCCGATCAACTTGCAATCAGGGTTGTGGATCACGGTGAGGGAATCCCGGCACCACTCAGGGACAAAGTCTTTGAACGCTTCTATCGCGCTGACAATTCTCGAAACCGCGACACCGGTGGCTCTGGCCTGGGTCTGGCAATCGCCAAATCAATTGTGACCGCCCATTCTGGGAAGTTGTGGGCCGAACAGACCGAAGGCGGCGGAGCGACCTTTGTGCTGGAAATTCCAAAGAAGCAGCCAGCGAACAAGGCATAGAAAAACCGGGGGCCACGAAAGTGGCCACCCGGTAATTTCTTGAGCTTGCTAGAAGTCCATTCCACCTGATGGGTCCGCCGGAGCCGCAGCAGCTGGCTCTGGCTTATCAGCGACAACGGCCTCGGTTGTCAGGAACAATCCAGCGATTGAAGCAGCGTTCTGCAGAGCAGACCTGGTCACCTTCACTGGGTCGTTGATGCCTGCCTTGAGCATGTTTACATACTCGCCGGTTGCCGCGTTCAGACCTTCGCCACTTGGAAGGTTTGCAACCTTCTCAGCAACTACGCCTGGCTCTAGGCCTGCGTTGATGGCAATCTGCTTTAGTGGTGCTGAGATTGCAACGCGCACGATGTTCGCACCGGTTGCCTCATCACCCTTGAGCTTTAGCTTGTCGAATGTAACGGCACCTGCCTGCAGTAGCGCAACGCCGCCACCTGCAACAATGCCCTCTTCAACCGCTGCCTTGGCGTTACGGACTGCGTCCTCAATGCGGTGCTTGCGCTCCTTGAGTTCAACCTCAGTTGCGGCACCGGCCTTGATTAC
>CAZBTW010000054.1:1838-6018 GCA_964494925.1 uncultured Aquiluna sp. | reverse complement strand
GATGAGGCCCTGCACCTAGCAGACCGCATCGTCGTGCTGGGGCAGCGCGGCAATGGCGTGGATCAAGTGTTCCGCGTTGATGTCCCCAAGCCACGTGATCGATCTGACCCAACCCTGGTTCCAATCCGGAACGAACTTTATTCAAAATTCAACATTCACCACTAAAAATCAAGGAAAAAATGAAATCCAAACTATTCAAATCAGCAGCCCTAGCAATCGCAGGAGTGCTGGCGCTATCCGGTTGTGCTGGTTCTTCAGATGAAGCCCTAGACAAGCTCAGCCTGGACTATGCCTACTGGAACCCACTGAGCCTAGTGATCAAGGATCAGGGTTGGCTCGAGAGCGAGTTGGCTGACGAGGGAATCGAAGTCGAGTGGATTCATTCACTTGGTTCCTCAACCGCCCTTGAGAATCTAAATGCCGAGGCGATTGACATTGGCTCAACTGCCGGCAGCGCAGTCTTTGCAGCGCGTGCCAATGGCTCAGAACTAAAAACAGTCGGAGTTTTCTCACAGCCAAACTGGGGAACGATCGTGGTTCCAGCGGGTTCAGAGATCAAGTCAGTTGCGGATTTGGCAGGCAAGACAATTGCTGCAGCCAGTGGCACCGATCCTTATTTCTTCGTGCTGCAGGCACTGGCTCGTGAGGGTCTGTCCTCAGCCGATGTTGAGATCGTGAACCTGATTCACGCCGATGGCCAGAAGGCACTTGAAAACGGCGACGTCGATGCCTGGGCAGGACTTGACCCACTTACTGCAACCAGCCAGCGCACCACCGGCTCAGTGATCTTGGTGAATGAGCCAAGCTTCAACACCTGGGGTGTTCTGAATGCAACCGAGAAGTTCCTCACCGGCCACCCAGAACTAGTGGAGCTGGTCTTGGTTCAGTATGAGAAGGCTCGTGCTTGGATCAATGAGAACCCGGAGCAGGCTGTTGAGATCCTGGCCCGCGACGCATCACTGAAAATTGAGGATGCCAGAACCGTGCTCACCGAGCGCACCAACATCAATGTCTCACTAATCCCAGGCCAGGTTCAGCTGGATGTGTTCACGACGATCTTGCCGGTGCTGGTTGCCGAGGACAAGGTAAAGAGCCAAGAGGCAGCCGAGCTAGCACTAACCGAACTAATCGATGACTCGATTGCTACCAAGGTGGCAGGTTAGTCGTGACCGAATTCAGAACTGACGCCATAGCTACCAAGAAGCAGCGCGGCATCAAGCGGGCAAATCAAGCCAGGGCCCTTGGCCTTGGCTTGATCCTGCCGCTAGCAGTGCTGGCGGTTTGGTATTTACTTGCCACCTATGGCGACTTTTCTGCAACTCAGCTTCCGTCTCCAGACGATGTCCTAACAGCTTCAACAACCCTCATTACCAAGGGAACTCTTTGGGGTCATTTGTTCATCAGTTTGCAGCGAGTGGCGCTGGGCTTCCTAATCGGTGCTGTTCTAGGAATAGCACTCGGGTCACTGGTTGGCCTGAACAAGTTCATTGCTCAATTGTTGTTGCCAACAATTGGAGCGCTTCGTGCGATTCCATCGTTGGCCTGGGTGCCACTGCTGTTGATATGGATGGGAATCTATGAGGAGCCAAAGGTCACCTTGATTGCCATTGGAGCCTTCTTCCCGGTCTTCACGACAGTTTCGGCAGGCCTAGCGGCTGTTGACCGTAACTTGATTGAGGTTGGTAGGGCATATGGTCTGAAGGGCGTGAAGCTGGTTCGCAAGGTACTGTTGCCAGCATCTGCGCCAACTATTTTTTCTGGTCTTCGTTTGGGTCTTGCCCAGGCTTGGTTGTTTCTGGTTGCGGCGGAGCTGATTGCAAGCTCCAAGGGTTTGGGGTTCTTGCTGTTGGACAGCCAGAACACCGCCAGAACCGATGTGTTGTTCCTGACAATCATTATCCTTGCCTTACTCGGTAAGGCATCTGATGCATTGATTGCAGTTATTGAAAAGCGAGTTTTGCACTGGGTCTAACCCAGTGCCTGAAAGGTAATAATGAGCGACAGAGTGTTTGGTTTTAAAACTAGGTCCCTGCATGCAGGTAGCGTGCCAGATGCATCAACCGGAGCCAGAGCAGTTCCTATTTATCAAACAACATCGTTTGTGTTTGAGGACACCAAGGATGCGGCAAACCTATTTGCCCTAGAGAAATATGGAAATGTCTACTCCAGAATCGGGAACCCAACCGTTGCCGCATTCGAGGAGCGGATTGCTTCTCTTGAGGGCGGCATAGGTGCGGTTGCAACCTCGAGCGGACAATCGGCCGAGTTCATTACCTTTGCGGCACTGTGTGGGGCTGGTGATCACATTGTTTCTTCGTCCAGGCTCTATGGCGGAACCGTTACCCAGTTGACCGTGACTCTGAAGCGTTTTGGGGTTGAAACAACCTTTGTTGATTCCAGTGATGTTGCAGCTTTTGAAGCTGCCATTAAAGAAAACACCAAGCTTATTTTTGTTGAGATGATTGCCAACCCCTCGACTGCAATTGCAGACATTGAGGGCCTGGCAGCCCTTGCTCATAAACACGGCATCCCATTGGTCGTGGATTCAACAACCGCCACACCTTTTATTACTAGGCCGCTAGAACTCGGTGCTGACATTGTGATTCACTCTGCAACTAAGTTCCTAGGTGGTCACGGCACCACCCTCGGCGGTGTCGTGGTTGATGGTGGCAGGTTCAATTGGGACAACGGTAAGTTCCCAACCATGACCGAGCCGGTTGAGGCATATGGCGGTTTGCAGTGGTGGGGGAACTTTGGTGAGTTTGGTTTCCTAACCAAACTAAGGAGCGAACAGCTTCGGGATATTGGCCCGAGCCTTTCACCATTTGCTGCCTTCCAGTTACTGCAGGGTGTCGAGACTCTGTCCCAGCGGATGGAAGACCACCTGGCTAACGCCAAGGCGGTGGCGCAGTGGTTGGATTCAGATGATCGAGTCACCTGGATTTCATATTCTGGGTTGAAATCTCACCCCGATTACAAGCTTGCCCAGAAGTATGCACCGGCAGGACCCGGAGCTGTATTTTCCTTTGGAATCGATGGTGGTCGAAAGGCCGGAGAGAACTTCATTGATCAGCTGCAACTTATCTCTCACCTGGCAAACATTGGCGATGCAAAATCTCTGATTATTCACCCGGCATCCACTCTCTA
This sequence comes from uncultured Aquiluna sp., assembly GCA_964494925.1. GTDB lineage: Bacteria > Actinomycetota > Actinomycetes > Actinomycetales > Microbacteriaceae > Aquiluna. The sequence goes on along the minus strand of CAZBTW010000054.1, from coordinate 2,871 downwards.
TCGACAGCTCGGTGCCGAACAGTTGGCCGCTGCAGGAGTTTTGGAGGACCTGATTCGAATCAGTGTTGGCATTGAGGATATCGAGGATATTTTGTGGGACTTGGACCAAGCCCTAACCAAGGCAACCGGGAGGTCAAGATGAGTTGGCAAGCACCAAATGCACTTGAACGCCTCGAGATCATCCAGCAGGCAAAGGTGGTTGCAATCGTTGGAGTTTCCTCAAACCGAGCAAGAGCCAGCTACTTCGTGGCCAGCTATCTAAAAGGTGGCGACTACTACAAGGTTTATTTTGTGAACCCAATGATCGACCAACTCTTTGGAGACAAGGTCTACCCATCGCTAGCTGATCTTCCAGAAACTCCAGACATCGTCGATGTCTTCAGGAAACCTGAGGACACCCCACAGGTTTTGGATGAGGCAATTGCTATTGGAGCAAAGACAATCTGGCTGCAGCTTGGCATCAGTAATGATGAGGTTGCCGAGCGTGGAACAGCGGCCGGACTGAACGTTGTGATGAACCGCTGCCTCAAGATTGAGCACGCCAGGTTCCGCGGTGGTCTTCACTTGGCAGGCTTCAACACAGGAGTAATCAGTTCTAAGCGAGCCAAGGCATGAGCGCCAAGGAGCTAATTGGTGACACCTGGTTCGGCACTGACCAGAGGCTGAGCGTTGCCGATTTCAAGGGCAGATATTTGCTGCTTGATTTCTGGACCCTGTGTTGCGTGAACTGTCACCACGTCTTAGCGGAGCTACGACCACTGGAGGAAAAGTTTGCCGATGTGTTGTCGGTGGTTGGCATTCACTCGCCAAAGTTTGAATATGAAAAGAACCCCGATGCAATCAGGGCGGCTATCGATCGTCACGACATTCCTCACCTGGTTCTAAATGACCCAAACATGTCAACCTGGGAGGCCTATGGAGTTAGGGCTTGGCCAACTTTGATCTTGATTGATCCGGTTGGAGAAATAATCGGAACCTTTTCTGGTGAGGGTCACGGCCATGCCCTTGATGCTTTGATCTCCAGCACGATCAA
>CAZBTW010000054.1:0-1738 GCA_964494925.1 uncultured Aquiluna sp. | reverse complement strand
GGAACTGCAAACCAGTGGATGCAGAATGATGCCACTGAAGGAAAAGCACTTGAGACCAACATTTCAACCCCCTGGGACATCGCACTAAACGGAACCGAGCTGTTGATTGCAATGGCCGGCGAGCACCGAATCTGGAGCCTTGACCTAACCGCAAACCAAATCAAGGTTCTTGCTGGAACCACCCATGAGGGTTTGCAAGATGGCGATTTTGAGAACGCTTGGTTTGCTCAGTCATCGGCAATTGTTGTGTCCGACCTGAACCCAGACACCGCCTGGGTAATAGATGCCGAGACTTCTGCACTGCGCAAGCTTGCAGGCGGTAAGGTCACAACAGCCGTTGGCCAGGGACTGTTTGAATTTGGTCACGTTGATGGTTTAGGTTCCGAGGCACTGTTGCAGCACCCGCTTGGAATCACCGAGTTACCAAATGGCAATCTGGTGATAGCCGATGCCTATAACCAGGCACTTCGGGTTTATAACCCAGAGACCAATAAGCTCTCGACTCTGGTCAGGGATCTTTCCGAACCAAGCGATGTTGTTTTTCTGGACGGATTTTTGTTTATTGTTGAGGCAAGTTCAAACCGGGTGACCAAGCTGCCGATTGCAGAATCAGAGCTTGTTTCAGGCGATCGCTACAAAACAGTCCGCCCAGCAAGCACCCTAGCCAGCGGAGAGATTGAACTTGAGGTGGTGTTCGTGCCACCACCGGGGCAAAAGATCGATCTTCGCTATGGCCCAGCTACCTACCTGTCGGTCTCCTCGTCACCACCGGAACTGTTGCTTTCAGGAACTGGAAACTCGCCGGAGCTGACAAGAACCATCACCATTAATCCAGAGATCACCGAGGGCGTTATTCATGTCGCAGCCAAGGGTGCTTCATGTGAGTCAGAGAGCGAGCATGCTGCCTGCCACATCCACCAGCAAGACTGGGGGATTCCGGTGACAATCTCAGATACTGGCGATAAGGAACTACGCCTAAGTCTTAGTGGAGCAAAGTAATAGCCTGCTAGGTCCTTCTAGAACCACCACTGCGCTTTCTGGAAACAGCGTCGACTGTTGCAGCAAGTGCCAGCACGGTTCCGGTAACAACGAAGCTGATTCCGGCAGACAGTCCCAACAGACCAAGGCCGTTGTCGATGATCGAAATCACCATTGCACCTAGTGCTGCGTGGATCAATCGACTACGGCCACCAAAGAGGCTCACACCAACAACAACTGCTGCCTCGGCGCAGCTGAGCTGCCATTCGAGGCGTTGATCGATGCACCATCTAGTTACCTATTGGCTGCAGGCTAAGCAACCTCTGGGTATCGGGAGCCATCAGAGAAGTTACCAAAAAGCTGACCTTCTCCTTCGGTCACCGACTGGACCAATAGGTCGCCACCAACAAAGCAGCCTCGCCAGCTGGCTCCTCTGCCGCCGAATACCTCTGCCTTGTCGCCACGTGAGCGTGGTTTGTTGATTCCAAACTTAAAGGCCTGCGACTCTTCTCTAACCCGCTCGGCAAAGTCGTTATCGTCGGTGGCAACTGAGCTCACCAGGTTTCCATTGGAAACGTTCATGGCAGCGATTAGCTCTGATTCGGTGTCCGCCAAAACCACTGAGTCCAGCGGTCCGAAGGGTTCAGAGTGATGAATCGACCATGACTTCGGTGGTTCTAGAACAGTCCTCGGTGCTAGGTAGGCAGAGGTGTCCTGGCCATCTAGAAAACTTCCAGAGCCGAGGCTTCCTGCATACAGT
>CAZBTW010000053.1:0-6021 GCA_964494925.1 uncultured Aquiluna sp. | reverse complement strand
GTGGTCTTACCCACCCCACCCTTTCGGGTTAGCACTGGAACAAACCTGGTCTCGCCGCGAAGGTCAACATTGATTCGTAAATCAAGTTCGCGTCGAGCTTTGACTTTCTTGTTGTCGCCAAGGTTGATTAGGCCGAAACTGATTCGGTAGGTCAGGCGACGCCAGAAGGTCTCCGGAATAAAGTTTGGCTTTGCTTTGTCTTGCAACAGACGGTCAGCAGTGAGCATGCCGGCAGGCTCTGGGTCAGCAAAAATGTTTGAGTCAAGATCTACCTCGACCGGAATCGAGTCAGAATCATCTGAAACCCGATTTACCAACCCAGTCTCAGGATCAAGCTCTAGATCACTGAAGTCAGCGCTTTCCCCCGACGCGTAATCGCGCTCTGATTTGTCTTCCAAGAAGGCTCCTACTCAATAACCGCGACTAGGTCGCCACCCTCAACGGGTGTTGCACCGGAAACTCCGAGCCTGACAATCTTGCCAGATATTGGAGCCGTGATGCTCGCTTCCATTTTCATAGCCTCGATAGTTGCAATTGGGTCGCCAGCTTCGACGCTGTCCCCGACCGCAACCTTGGGGCTGACTACACCGGTGAACGGTGCTGCGGCGTGGCCAGGGTTGTTCAAATCGGCCTTCTCTGCCGAAGCTACGGTTACTGCAATGCTGTGATCGCGAACAATGATTGGTCTCAACTGTCCATTTAGTTTTGCCATGACCGTTCTAAAGCCCTTGGCATCAGCTTCACCGATTGCTTCCAGTCCAACAAAGAGCTGTAGCCCCTTTCGCAGCTCCACCACGTGTTCAATGTCTTGCTCAAGCCCATAGAGGTAGTCCAGAGTTGCAACGTTGTCCAGCTCGCCATAGGCATTCTGAATTCGCTGAAGCTCCTTGGTGGGCGCCGGGAACAGCAGTTCGTTTAAAGTCTCCTGGATCAATTTGTGATCCTCTGAACTGAGCTCAGTCAAGGCCTCATCGGACACCGGCTTGATGCTGATGTCGACATTTTTTCCCTTCAAGACCTTGGACCTGAATGGTTCTGGCCAGCCTCCTGGTAGGTCTCCGAGCTCTCCGGCCATAAAACCAATAACGGAGTCTGGGATGTCATAGTTTTGAGGGTTTTCCTCAAAGTCCTTTGGATCTGCATTAACCGCGACCAGGTGTAGGGCTAGGTCGCCAACAACCTTTGAGGACGGGGTGACTTTTGGAGGTCTTCCCAGGATATTGTTTGCCGCGGCATACATGTCCTCGACTAGCTCAAAACGGTCACCAAGGCCAAGTGCAATTGCCTGCTGGCGCAGGTTGGAGAGTTGGCCACCTGGAATTTCATGCTTATAAACGCGTCCAGTTGGCCCTGGAAGTCCGGATTCAAACGGTGCATAGACCTTTCGAACGGCCTCCCAGTAGGGTTCTAGGTCCGAAACCGAAGCCATCGAAATCTGCGTGTCTCGCTCAGTATTTGCGAGCGCCGCCACCAGAGCACTGAAGGAAGGCTGGCTGGTTGTTCCAGCCATCGGTGCACTTGCCACATCCACTGCGTCGACACCGGCTTCAGAGGCTGCCAGAAGAGTTGCTAGTTGGCCCCCTGCGGTGTCGTGGGTGTGGAGATGGACTGGAAGGTCAAACCGCTCTCGCAAAGCGCTCACAAGCACACTGGCGGCCTTTGGCCTAAGCAGTCCGGCCATGTCCTTGATTGCCAGCACATGGGCACCAGCACTAACAATCTGATCAGCCAGCTTCAAGTAGTAGTCAAGTGTGTAGAGAGACTCGGCTGGGTCCAATAGGTTGCCGGTGTAGCTCATGGCCACCTCGGCAAGTGAATCTGAATTGTTCCTGACAGCCTGAATAGCCGGAGCCATCTGGTTCACATCGTTCAGGGCATCAAAGATTCGGAATATGTCTACGCCAGTGTGGGCCGCCTCGGCAACAAAGGCATCGGTGACCTCCACCGGGTAGGGGGTGTAGCCAACCGTGTTTCTTCCCCTAAGCAGCATTTGAATACAGAGGTTTGGAAGTTCCTCGCGAAGCTTGGCGAGCCTGGTCCATGGGTCTTCACCTAAGAATCGAAGCGCAACATCATAGGTCGCGCCTCCCCAAGCCTCAACAGATAGCAACTCCGGTGTCATCCTGGAGACGTAGGGAGCTGCAGCTACCAAATCGCGACCACGGACTCTGGTCGCCAACAGTGATTGATGCGCATCACGAAATGTAGTGTCGGTAACCAGCAGTCGATCCTGCCCGCGCATCCAAGCCGCAAATTTCTCCGGCCCCATGGTTGTAAGTGCCTGCTTACTGCCGCTTGGTGCTTCACTTGACAAATCGAAGGCCGGCAGTTTCAGCGCCGGGTCAAGTTTGCCAGTTCGGTCGCCATAGGGCTTATTGACCGTTACCTCTGCCAACCACTGCAGCACCTTGGTGCCTCGATCCTGAGACACTCGAGCCTGCATTAGCTCTGGCCGCTCATCGATAAAGTGCGTGGAGAGCTCACCCGAGGCAAAGGTTTCATCATCCAAAACCGCCTGCAGGAAGTTGATGTTGGTGGCCACTCCCCTAATTCTGAATTCAGCCAGTGCCCGCTTAGCTCGATCGACAGTAGAACTAAAGTTGCGCCCCTTGGTGATTAGCTTCACAAGCAACGAATCAAAGTGTGGCGACACTTCGGCGCCGGTGGCAGCTGTTCCGCCATCTAGTCGAATGCCAGCACCACCAGGTGAACGATAGGTTGTGATCATCCCTGTGTCTGGCCTAAAGCCAGCCGCTGGGTCCTCAGTGGTGATTCGACACTGCAGGGCAAAGCCGTGCGGCTTGATAACATCTTGACTCAATCCAAGGTCAGCCAGGCTAGCTCCAGATGCGATTGCCAATTGCGATTGGACTAGGTCAACATCTGTTATCTCTTCGGTAACCGTGTGCTCAACCTGGATTCTGGGGTTCATCTCAATAAAGACGTGCTTGCCAGTGTTTGGACCAGAGGTCTCGATCAAGAATTCAACGGTTCCAGCATTTTGGTAGCCGATTTCTTTTGCAAAGGCCACTGCGTCCACGAAAAGTTGTTGGCGCAGCTCATCATCAAGCAGTGGCGCAGGGGCTATTTCGATAACCTTCTGATTGCGCCTTTGGATTGAGCAGTCCCGCTCATGCAGGTGGATTACGTTTCCAAAAGTGTCAGCAAGAATCTGAACTTCAATGTGCCTAGGCCTGATTACAGCTTGCTCCAGAAACACCCTGGCATCACCAAAAGCGCTGTCAGCCTCGCGCATGGCTTGTTCGAGGGCTTCTTTCAGGTCGGCCTCAGCATCGACCTTCCGCATGCCTCGTCCGCCTCCGCCGGCAACGGCTTTTACAAAAAGCGGAAAGCCAATTTCACCGGCCTGAGCCATAAGTGCAGTGACATCAGCGGAAGAATCCGTTGACGCCAACACTGGCACGTTGGCCCTAATCGCAGCCGCCTTGGCGTTTACCTTGTCGCCTGCTAGCTCCAACACCTCTGGCGCTGGGCCAACGAATGCAATTCCATTTGCTCGAGCCTGGCGAGCCAGGTCGGCATTCTCACTCAAGAAGCCATAGCCGGGGTAAATCGCATCCGCGCCGCACTCCTTGGCAACCCGAATCATCTCTTCAACCGAAAGGTAGGCCCGGACCGGTGAGCCCTCAGCCTTAATTTCATAGGCCTCGTCAGCCTTCAGGCGGTGAACCGAGTTTCGATCCTCATATGGATAAACAGCGACGGTTTTCGCGCCAATTTCATAGGCAGCTCGAAACGCACGAACCGCTATTTCACCTCTGTTGGCGACAAGAATCTTTTTAAACATGAAACCTCACTGAACCGTTGTGGCGTTGCTGGATAACGAGTATTTGAGAGGTAGCCTAATGCAGTGCATGTACTAAGCGTGAGTTCACTAAAGGGTGGCGTGGGAAAAACTACGGTTGCCCTAGGCCTGGCATCTGCGGCTCTTAATAAGGGAGTAAATACCTTAATTATTGACCTCGATCCTCAATGCGATGCAACCAGCGGCCTAGCCGCCCCATCGGACATGACCGCTTCAATTGCCGAGGTTCTGCAAACACCAAAACTCCCGGTTCTAAGAAAAGCACTGGTAGCTTCGCCCTGGAGCCGAGAGTCAAAACTGGATGTGCTGGTTGGCAGCCCGAGATCGTTGCTTTTAGACAACCCAGCTCCAACTGTTTCCGATGTTTGGAAACTGGAAGAGATTTTGTCGCTGATTGAGAATGAGTATGAGTTGGTTATTATCGACACTCCCCCTTCAATCAATGCACTGACCCGAACCGCCTGGGTTGCCAGCGATCGAGTAATTTTGGTCACCGAACCGTCTCTGTATTCGGTTATTGCAGCCGATCGTGCTCGCAGGGCGATTCAAGAAATCAGTGCCAAGTTGAGCCCAAGGCTTTCCCTCTACGGGTTTGTGGTGAACAGACTGCGACCCCAGTCTCACGAACACGAATACCGCCTCAGAGAACTGCGTGACATGTTTGGCGATCAACTACTCCAGCCATATTTTGAGGAACGAGCTGCTGTGCAGCAGGCAACTGGCGCAGCTAGGCCGATTCACTCCTGGCCAGCCGAGGGTGCCTCAGAGGTTGCCAAGGGTTTTGACTGGCTGCTGGCCGGGCTAATGGCTGATTTTGAGCAGGTGGCCGCTCGCAGGGAACGCGTGAACGTAGTCGGGAGAACTCTTCGCGGGCAGCAGAGCCCAATCGCAGAGATTATTGAAACGGCTTCGAATCCAGTAATTCAAGAAACTTCAAGAAGAGACCGAAGAAAAAAGCGCTGGTTTAGGCGCTAAGAAATCTTTCTGGCGCGTCTAGCTGCCAATTCATCGTGAACCTGCGCCTCTTCGGCGGCAAAGTCCACAAGTGTTGCCTCGACCTCACGCAGAACCCGGCCGATGGCGATCCCAAATACACCCTGGCCCTGGCCAAGCAAATCAATCACCTCGTCCTGGGACGTGCAGAGGTAGACCCTTGCTCCGTCGGACATCAACGTGGTGTTACTCAAGTCCGAAATACCGGCAACCGCCAGCTGTTCAACTGCAATCCGAATCTGCTGGAGCGAAACCCCGGTGTCAAGAAGTCGCTTCACAAGCTTCAGCACCAGAATGTCGCGGAAGGAATAGAGGCGCTGTGAGCCGGAGCCAGTTGCACCCTGAATCGATGGGACTGCTAGGCCGGTCCGGTCCCAGTAGTCAAGCTGTCGGTAAGTAATGCCGGCTGCCGCTGCTGCCGATGCACCGCGGTAACCGATGTCCTTATTCGGCAACCCATCAGTGAAAAGCATGCTTGTTTCAGACTCCACCGTTACTCCTAAATCTCACAGACATATAAGTCTGCCTTCAAGTTAAGGTTTAGGGTTACTCTTTGAGCTTCGGCGTGTCGCATTAGCTTTCGATCTCTTCGATGACTTCAGCGATCAGGTGAGAACGAATAGCTCCGAAGCGCTCCGCAATCTCCCTGGAAATGTGGCCAGCTTTTGCTGCACTGTCAGGTGCACGCTTTCTTAGAACTGGTTCGGTAACTCCAGTAATGATTCCGATTTCCCGCTCCGCTGCCGACTTTAGGCCGCGTAGGTGCCTGGGTTGAATTCCAAATTCCTCGAGCCCAACCAGAGCAAACGCAATTTCGACCTCGTGTGAGGAGTGTGGCTGCGCACCAAAAAGACCCAGCTCGGCTCCCTCTCGAAAACCTTGATCGCTCAGGCCAGTCTCTAGCTTCAACTGGGCAGTTGAGAATCGCTGGCCCTTTCTCAGGGATGAAGGACTTGCCGCAGGAAGAAGCGGTTGGCGACCTGCATCAAGTTCGTCGAGGTGATCTCTAATCACCTTCAACGGAAGGTATTGGTCTCGCTGCAAAGTCAGAATTACTCGCAGGCGCTCGATTTGAGAATCAGAAAATTTGCGATAGCCAGAGTCAGTGCGCTCCGGTGTGACCAATCCTTGGTCCTCTAGAAACCTCAATTTCGAAGGACTAAGGTCGCCAAATTCAGGCTTCAGGACCGCCAGCACCTGCC
>CAZBTW010000052.1:0-6117 GCA_964494925.1 uncultured Aquiluna sp. | reverse complement strand
GGATAAGTTTAGTGGTTACTGGAAAAACTCAAGTCCCTCAAGGGATTTAAGTACTTCTGCGACCCCATCTTCGGTCACGGCTGAGGTGACGGCGGTTGCCGCAAGCTTCACTTCTTCAGGGGCCTGGCCCATTGCAAATGCATGGCCACCAAGCGACTGGGCCCACTGGAACATTTCAATGTCATTGCGGCCATCACCCATGACTAGGACGCGATTGGACTCATGCGAGTAGTGCTGACGCAACTGACCAAGAGCATGGCCCTTGTCGATTCCCTTCGGTCCAATATCCAACCAGGCGGTGTAGCCAATGGCATAGCTCACTGACTGCAGCCCGACTTCTTCCATCAGGTTCAAAAACTGATCCACATCATGCTCGGGGGAAAGCACCACCACTCGGCTAACCGGGTGGTGGAGGAGCTCTTCCAGGGGAGTCTCTGTGTTTTTCTCACCAAGCGCATAGCTGGGGAATGGCTTGTGAAAGCGATAGCTTCCGTCTAGATCCTCAACCGCAAAGTGAGCATTCGGAACAGTTTCAATCAATCGCGTTAGAACATCCGCAGGCTCAAAGGTCTTCACGTCATGAACAGCAAAACCCTTTGGGTGGGAGGGGTCGAGCCTGATGGTCACCGCACCGTTAGAACAAACCGCATGTCCAGAGTCGATTCCGAGTTGATCAATCACCGGGTAGGCATTGGCAGCAGCCCTGCCGGTTGCAACAAAGACATGGTGGCCCAGGTCCCTAACCCGCTTGACCTGCTCAACCACAGCATTGGAAAGGTAGCCATCGTCGTGCACAAGGGTGCCATCGATATCGATGCCTACTAGCCAGGGGTTGTCAGCGCTCATCTAGTTTTTTGGGCTTATTCTCTCGGCGCCACCAAGATATGGTCGCAGTGCCTTGGGGATCAAAACCGAGCCATCAGCCTGCTGATGGTTTTCAAGGATTGCCACCAACCACCTGGTGGTGGCTAGGGTTCCATTCAAAGTTGCAGCAGTGGTTGGTTTGCCATCTTGATCGCGGTAGCGGGTGTTCAGTCTTCTGGCCTGGAAAGTGGTGCAGTTTGAAGTTGATGTTAGCTCTCGGTAATCACCTTGAGTTGGTACCCAAGCTTCAACGTCATACTTCCTAGCAGCACTGGACCCAAGGTCCCCTGCTGCAACATCAATCACTCGATATGGAAGTTCGCATTTCTGAAGCATCTGCTCTTGCCAGGCAAGGAGTTTGGCGTGCTCAGCCTCGGCATCTTCTGGCCTGCAGTAGGAGAACATCTCTAGCTTGTTGAACTGGTGGACCCGGAGGATTCCCCTGGTGTCCTTGCCGTGGCTGCCGGCTTCCCGGCGATAGCAGGTTGACCAACCTGCGTATCTCTTTGGCTCAGCCAGGTCTTCAAGAATTTCATCACTGTGGTAACCGGCAAGGGCAACTTCGCTGGTGCCGGTCAAATACAGCTCGTCTGCAGGAAGGTAGTAAACCTCAGCGGAGTGCTCACCCAAGAAACCGGTTCCCTGCATAACCTCCGGCTTCACCAGAGTTGGGGTGATGAGCGCTGTGAAGCCAGCTTCGCTGGCTTGGTCCAGAGCAAGCTGCATCATTGCTAGTTCGAGCCTGGCGCCCATGCCCTTCAGGAAGTAGAACCTCGAGCCTGAGATCTTGGCACCGCGTTCAATGTCGATGATGTCCAGCGACTCGCCTAATGCAACGTGGTCTTTTGGTTCAAACTCAAATTCAGGCTTGCTGCCAACTTCTTTCAGGATCTCGAAGTTTTCTTCGCCACCGGATGGAACACCATCCAGCACGATGTTCTCAATTTTGTGGAGAACGACCATCAACTCTTGGTCAGCCTTGTTTGCTTCGGCTTCAGCCTTCTTGACATCGGCTGACAGCTCCTGGGCCTGAGCAACTAGCCCGGCCTTTTCTTCCTTCGGGGCTGCTGCGACCAACTTGCCATGGGCATTCTGCTTTGCCCTAAGGCTCTCAAACAGTTGCAGAGCAGACTTCTTGGTTTCTGCGAGCGCCGCAGCTAAATCCACCAGCGACTCATCGGCTCCGCGGGCAGCCTGGGAGGCCTTCACTGCTGCTGGGTTTTCTCTCAGTAAGTTGATGTCAATCACGTGCTCAAGCCTACCTGTTAGCTAGTAATTAGCTTTGTTGACGTAGCGCACTGAGCCACTGTTGGGCTGACTGGTAGTCACGGTCTGCGTTGTTACCCAAGTGCACTGAGTCAGAATGATCCGCACGCTCAAATGACCCCAAGAAAATAACCTTTGGGCTAAATCTGTGCAGACCCATTAGCGCCTCGCCAATTGCGTCGTCGTCCACGTGCCCCTCGGCATCAATGTTGAATCGATACCTACCGAGCTTGTCTCCAACCGGTCTTGATTCCAACCTGGATAGGTTGATGCCCCTGGCGGCAAACTGCTCCAGCATCTCCAGCAACCCACCTGGTCGATCGTCTGGAAGTTCAACCACCACGCAGGTCTTGTCATGGCCGGTTCGCTTAGAGGGAGTTCCGCTGCGGCCTATTTCATAGAACCTGGTCTGAGCATCTTTCTTGACCCCGATGTCACTTGCCAGAATCTCTAGACCATAAATCTCTGCTGCTGCAGTTGCAGCAATTGCAGCATCAGCGCTGGAGCCATTTGCCAAAGCCTTGGCGGCAGCGGCAGTCGATGCCGCTGGCACATGGCTGTGGGAGGAAAGGTTTTCACCCAACCACTTTCTGGACTGTGCATAGGCAACCGGGTGAGTCAGCACCTCGGAGATGTCTTCAAGTTTTGTTCCAGGTCGGACCATGAGGTCAAACTTCACAGGGACTAAGTACTCCCCGTAGATCTGAACTCCCGGGATTGTTGCAAGTGCATCGGAAGTCGCACTCACTCCGCCCTCAAGTGAATTCTCAATCGGCGCCACCGCTCTGGTTGCAACGCCAGAAACAACGGCATCCAAAGCCTCAGAAACTGAGGCCATTGGAATCAGCTGACTGCTGGCAGCGCCGGGCAGCATTCTGGCCGCCATCTCGGTGAAGGTTCCGGCTGGCCCTAGGTATGCAATCTTGTTGTCGGTTGACATGTCTCAAGATTAGGGCAGGCGCGAAACCAAAGATGGCAATACGATGCTTTTATGCATAAAAGGGGAGATGTTCAAAGACTCAAAGGTGTGCTTCGATTGGGCGCTCTGGTCTTCGGTGTTAGTGCCGCTGTCTTGATTGCGGTTCCAGGGATTTTCGTTGACCTGCTCGGTTCCGAAGCCTCCTCCTCAATCAGCTGGTCACTCCAGCTTTCTGGTGTGACGGTGTTAACTCTTGCTGGCTTGATGTTTGTAGTGGCCGGATCAGGAGCAGATAAAACAGTTCTCTGGGCATCTAGGGTGATGTTGGTTGGTGCCTTCTCGCTTGGTGTGGTGACCCTGTTTATCCCAACCGGCGTGAACCTGTTTGTCATTTTCTATGCACTGATTGGTTTTGCCTTCGCAGCAGCCTATGGAGTGTTTCTCACTAGAAAGAATTCTGAGGAATCAAATTGACCCACGAACGAGCCGGGCAAAAAGCCCTGAAAACAGACCTTGAGGACCTTCGTGCCCTAGAGGTCAGCTATTTCGATCTGAAACCAGATGCGAACATCCCATCCCAGAGGGTTGTCTTTGGAACCTCCGGTCACAGAGGCAGCTCACTTTCGATTTCATTTAATGAAAACCATGTCCTGGCAATCACCCAGGCAATCGTTGAATACCGAGACCAAAACGGTATCAAGGGACCGGTTTATGTTGCCAGAGACACCCACGCTCTTTCAGAGCCGTGTCAACAGAGCGTGCTGGAGGTCCTGGCAGGCAATGGTGTTCAGTGCCTGGTGGCAACAAATAATGGCTACACCCCGACACCTGCAATCTCGGTCGCAATCCTGGATCACAACATGCAGATTCCTAGGGGCTCAGACGCATTAGCCGATGGCATTGTGATTACCCCAAGCCACAACCCCCCAAGAGATGGCGGCATCAAATACAACCCTCCCCACGGAGGACCTGCGGACTCCGATGCAACCAACTGGATTGCAAACCGTGCCAACGAGCTCCTACTTGCGGCCCTGGTCGGAGTTAAGCGAGCAACACCCAAACCACAAGAGTTTGATTTTCAAAACAACTACATTTCACAACTTGATCAGGTTCTAAACCTGGAGGCAATTTCCCAATCTGGAATCAGAATCGGTGCCGACCCATTGGGTGGTGCATCGGTTCACTACTGGGCTCAGATTGCCCATGATTATTCACTGGACCTCACGGTTCTGAACCAAGAGGTTGACTACCAGTTTGGATTCATGAGCCTTGACTGGGACGGCAAGATTCGCATGGACTGCTCGAGTGAATATGCAATGGCATCACTCATTGAAAACAAAGAGCTTTATGACATCTCAACCGGCAACGATGCTGATGCCGATCGTCACGGCATCGTCACCGCCGACAGCGGATTGATGAATCCAAACCACTTCCTGGCGGTCTCAATCGACTATTTATATCGCACCAGACATGGTTGGGGAGATCACGCCGCCATCGGTAAGACAATGGTTTCCAGTTCAATCATCAACAAAGTAGCTGAGTCCATGCAACGGAAGCTGGTCGAAGTTCCGGTCGGGTTCAAGTGGTTTGTTGAAGGCTTGCAATCAGGCGAGCTTGGTTTTGGTGGCGAGGAGTCGGCGGGAGCCTCATTCCTCAGGCTAAATGGCCAGCCATTTTCAACTGACAAAGACGGCATCATCATGTGTCTATTGGCAGCCGAGATTGAAGCCGTAACTAGATACAGCCCATCCGAGAAATACGCGGAGTTGACCGGAGAGTTTGGTGAACCCAGCTATCGCAGGATCGATGCGCCAGCAACCCTTGAGCAAAAGAAGGTCCTTGCTGCGCTTTCCGAATCTGATATAAAAGCATCGAAGCTGGCAGGTGAACTGATCGAGAACATTGAAACCAAGGCCGCCAATGGTGGAGCGCTTGGCGGAGTGAAGGTCACAACCGAGAATGCCTGGTTTGCCGCGAGACCATCTGGAACCGAAGATGTCTACAAGATCTATGGAGAATCATTCAACGGTTCGGAACATCTAGAGCAGGTGCTGCAAGAAGCTCAGTCAATTGTTGACGCGGTAATTTCTTCCAAGTAGAGCTCGGCAGCAGGTAGGGACCAATAGTCCTCCAGGGTACTCATTCCATTTTTGGAATACTCAGTTGCAAGATCTATTCCAACATAGCGAAGATGCCAGGGTTCATAGCTGTACCCGGTGGTCTCAGTCGTTCCCTGTTCATAACGAACAATGAAACCGAACCTCCAAGAGTTCTCGGCAATCCACTGACCCGCCTTGGTGTCACCAAAACAGGTCATGATTGCACAACCCTGTTCGGGAACCGAAACATCTACCGCTAAGCCGGTCTGATGTTCTGAGTGTCCAGCCTTTGCGCTTCTAACCAATGCCCCGGCCAGACCGTACTGATCGGTCTTGGATTCAAATAGTTCGACCTGATAGTCATAGGTGCGATAGGCAGAATTCACAAACAGTTTTCCAATGCCCTGCTCAAACATTTCAGCGGCCATGTCCACCAGGGCGTTAGCTGCCTGCGGAGCTAGCACAAGCTCCCGAGAGTTATCGAGCGACTCCGAAGATGGAGGCGCAACAAGCATTGGAGGTTCGTAATCGATCGGATTCAGTGGTCGCTGCTTGTTTACAACCACGTAGTCCTGGTTTGCATAATCAATCGTGAACTGGGGGTAGAGATAGTCACCGATTTGTGGAGTGGGTGGAGTAAGACCAGCGGTTTGAAACTGAATGGTTTGTTCCTCAATCAGCTCGTAACTTTGGGAAGCCAAGATTCCTGATTGGCTAACCAGCACGATTCCAAGGCTCGCCAAGATAAACGGAGGACCAAAAACAAATAATGGACTGCGTTTCACAGGAGTAGTATTACCCACGTCTAAACCCTAAATCTTGGAGGCCAGTTGGCTCAGAATTCCCGTCGGGAAGCCGCAAAAAATGCCGCACAGTCCGGCACCATGACACCGAGGCAGATCTGGATTGTTCTGATTGGTCTGATGTCTGGAATGTTCCTAGCCGCATTAGACCAATCTGTTGTTGGTG
>CAZBTW010000051.1:0-6225 GCA_964494925.1 uncultured Aquiluna sp. | reverse complement strand
GTTTTGATAATTGGCGGCGGTGGCATTGCGGTTCAACTCGCTCAACTCTTAGTTCCGTTACGCTCGAAAGTGAGCGTGGTTCGAAAAAGGCCAGAACAAGAATTTCTAGAAGGCTTTGAGGGCAAAGTTGTTGGCTTTGACCAGCTCGACGATGAGCTAGCAAAGGCCAAATACGTTGTTCTTGCATGTGCGCTGACTGACGAGACCAGGTTCCTTTTCAACTCGAAGCGATTTGATCTCATGCGGTCGGACAGTTACCTGGTGAATGTTGCAAGAGGTGAGGTTGTTGATCAGAAGGCTCTGGTTCAGGCTCTTCGTTCTGGAGCTATCGCAGCTGCAGCAACAGATGTGACATACCCGGAGCCGCTGCCAGATGATGATGAAATGTGGAAGCTGGAGAACCTAATCATCACCCCGCACACCGCAGACGTGCTTTCAATGGTGACCAGGTTGTTTTCAATGAGACTTGAGCAAAACGTTTCTTCCTGGCTAACAGGTCAAGACTTGGTCGGAGTTGTTGATCCAGTACTTGGCTACTAGTAGTTTGCTAGTTCATCAATACTGCTGAAGGACCTGGTTACACCGTTAGTCACTTCTTTAATCTTGAAGCTGCAGTTAGAGCCTTCCACGTCGATAACCAATGACAGCGTGTGGTCAGCAGCTTGCCACTGAAGCTTTATCGAAGTGTCGGTCAATTGACTCCAGCTGAACTCACCTTCAAATGCAGCGCTCTCGCGGAGCCTGGCCAGTCCCATAATTGCCCTGGTTACAGGCTCGGCAAGAGCTTGGGTAATTTCCTCTGGGCTGTAGTGGTGGCGATTGACGTCGCGACCCTGTTCCGTTTTTTCAAACAGCTTGCGGTCATCCTTGCCGTTGAATAGACCAACGTAGTAAACCTGAGGTTCGCCGGGCAAGAAAAATTGCACTGCCCGAGCCAACACGTGGGCTTGGTCATCATTCAGGATGCTTGGAAGGGTCGCGTTTATTTGGTGTGGGAGGTTAAACCACTGGGGAACCACGCTGGCAACCTTTGAATGACCACCGGTGTTTTTCTCGGCCCGATCAAAAATGGCTGCCATGTCGTCTTCAGAAATTAGACCTGGCTTTCCGCCGATTGGGCCGGCATCAATGATGCCGTAGCCATCGTGAGTGTCCAAGACATTGAGGCAATTGGTCGGTCTTAGCTCAAACCACTTAGCCAGCTTGTCGACGGTGCCAGTGAAGATTGAGTGCAGCAAGAGCGGTGCGGTCTGGAAGTCATAAATCAAATCAACCAGCGGCGAAATTTCAAGCTGCTGGGTGTAATGGGCGTGAACTTCGACCAGTACTCGCATGTCCTGTTCGCGAATCAACTTTGTAATCTCAGCGACGAACTCAAGGGTCTCTGCGGTCATAAATGAATCGGTTCCAGGAGTCTTCACCGCATAACCAACGGCATCGAGCCGAACTACATTCACACCGCCCGATTTGAGGGCAGCCAGAACACGCTTCAGGTAAGCCATCCCTGCCGGGTGGGTAATGTCGATATCAACCTGGCTTGGCATGAAGGTTGTCCAGACCAGTCGTCTTTGGCCTGCAACCTCATAGGCAGTGAATGGGAAGCCGGGTCTTGGCCGGTAGAAGCTGGTGATTCCTTCCTCCGCGCCACCTTCTGGAAAGACCCGATCAAAGGTCAGGAACATCCCTTCGAATTCTGAATCAGCACCTTTTTCTTGCCAGTCTTGGAATTCTGGCGAGTGGCAGGAAGCGTGGTTGATGATTAGGTCAGCGGTTAGTTCCTTGGAATTGGAAATTCTACGGAAGTCATCCCAGGAACCGAGTCTTGGGTCAACAATTGTGTGGTCAATTGGATCAAAGCCAGCATCATCGCCGTCATAGGGGTGAAAAAACGGAAGTACGTGGACTCCAGCAAAATCTGAAAGCGGCCCATCCAGCAGCTTTTCAATCTGCTGCAGGCTGCCGCCGACTCGCTCGGCATAGACCAAGATGCTGGCACCGGCCATCGAGAAACTCCTTGAAAATGTAATCGCTTACAGTTTTCTGAAAGCAGGATTACTCTAATCAAAAAAGTTGGTCTGAAAAACCCCTAACCCCAAATGTTTGGGGTTGGAATGCTTACTTTGCCGCCTGCTTGGTAATCCAATCCTGGTTCAATATCCTCAGCCAGGAGCAGTGGCCCATCAATATCAACAAATTCGGCGAACTGACCAATGACATAGGCCGGGGCCATCGAGAGTGAGGTTCCGGTCATGTTTCCAACCATTAGCGCTTTGCCTTGGCTTTTAGCCAGGTTTGCTATTTCCAGTGCTTCGGTTAGCCCCCCGCACTTATCCAGCTTGATGTTAATCACCTGGTAGCGATCGGCTGCTGCTTGGTATTCACTCAAGTTCAGCGCACTCTCATCGGCTCCAATTGGAATGCTTGAGTGAATACCTGCCAACCCCTGGTCTTCGCCTCTGGCTAGCGGTTGTTCAATCATGTCAATTCTTAGCTCCTCAAGAGCAGGCAAGAAACTCTCCAGCTGGCTCAGGTTCCAGCCTTGATTCACGTCCACCACCAATTTGGCATCGGGGCGGGCTGCCCTGATTGCGCTTAGGCGCTCAACTGGGCCATCCGAGCTCAGCTTGATTTTCAGATGAGGAAATTCACTCAGCTCTTTGGCTCGTCTTGCCATTTCAGAGGGGGTTCCAATGCCGATTGTTGCAACGGTTGTGAGAATTTCTGGCTTGATGCCAACCAGGTCCCAAATGCTTGTCTGCTGCAGCTTGCATTCAAGGTCCCAGTATGCGCAGTCGAGGGCGTTTCTGGCTCCAGTTGCAGGCATGAGTTGATTTATTTCTTGCCGTCTCGCCCCAGCCTCAACCGAAGGCCTAATTGCCTCAAGGTCAGCGAACATCTTGTCTTGGTCATCACCTAGGTAGTAAATGCCAACGCCTTCACCAAGGCCTCGCTGACCTTGGTCCTCAAGAGTGACCCAAACCGACTTCAGTTCATAAAAGGTGTAGCCAGTGATTGCAAACGGCGAGTGCAGCGGAAAGTTTTTCCGCTCGATCGTCATTTTCATCAGTTACCCATAAGTCTGTCGATGATTGGTCCGACGCCAAATTCAATTGGATCAACGGCCGGCAGCCCGTAGAGCTCGCCTAGGTTTTGCAAGTAGGCCGCTCGTTCGTGTTCCGGAAGGGTGCTGGTGTTCACGCTGATTCCAACACAGTGGATATCAGGATTTACCTGCTTACCTAGTTCAACGGTGCGATCGATTACGGCTTGGATGCTCGGGAGTTCAAAATCTGGCCAACCCTTGATGTGGGTTCGGAGAGCTTCAGTGCAAACCACAAATGCATCGGGTTGAGACCCCATTAGCAACCCGGTGCTCACTGATGAGTATCCCGGGTGAAACAGGCTTCCCTGTCCTTCAATGACATCCCAGTGTTCAGGGTCATTACTTGGACTGATTAGTTCGGCTGCACCAGACAGAAAATCGGCTACGACTGCGTCAATTGGAATTCCGCTTCCTGCAATCATGATCCCGGTCTGACCTGAGGCTCTGAAATCGGCTTGCAGCCCCCGCTGCTGCATCTCCTTGGCCAGTGCCAGGGCTGTGTATTTCTTGCCCAGTGCGCAGTCGGTGCCGACAGTCAGCAGTCTCTTTCCGGTGCGCTTGATGCCGGTCCCAACGGGGATCTCCTTGGGTGGAACTCGAACGTCAATGAGACGAGCTCCTGATTTTGATGCTGCCTCAACCAGCTCTGGCATGTCGTTTAGTTTTGTGTGAACTCCTGCAACGATGTCCAGCCCGTGTTCAAGAGCGGTTAGTAGAGTCGGCATCCACTGACTCGGGATTGCTCCACCAACGGCAGAAGTTCCAATGACTAGAGACTTGGCACCGGCCGCCGCTGCACCAGCAATGTCGTAATCGGCTAATCCCAAATCGATAGTTCCGCCTGGAAGTTTTAGCTGACCCATGCAGCTCTCAGGCCGCCATTTTGCCAAGCCTGCCGCAGTCTTCGCGTAGATGGGTTCTGTCTCCGAACCGACAAAAAGTAGGTAGGGGGCCTTTAGTGTGATTGTCTGCATTTGTCCTCTGGTTCTGTGATTAACTGATGGGTCTTTGGCACTCGGGGGTTCCACCCGGAAGCCGGTGTCGGTTGGCGGCAATTTTGTAGTAGACAAAGTTAGCTAGGCTGCGAACTATCGGGAGCTTGATGATCAGGCCTGGCAGCGCCCAAATTGTCTTCGATTGAATCAGTATTTCGGCCATCGCTGGTGCTGCTACATACCTCTTTGCCCCACTTAGAAAGTAAACCGCCTTTGAGGTTAGCTCTTCGCTCAAGCCCAAGGCAGCCAGGTCAAGTCTTTGGTAGGGCTCGATTGGGATTCGGTTTTTCGTAATTCTTCGAAGAAATCTGGCGCTAGTGCTGCAGATGGCACAGTCGCCATCGAAGATGAACAGCTTATTTTCGGAGGCCATGAATAAAGCCTAATGCGGTGTAGAGTCTTTCGAGTTGTTTAGGTTTTCTATTTGGAGGCGTAGGCTGTTTAGGTGAACCAACAAGGTCGCAAGCGATCTCTCCACCCGACCCAGATCGTAGTAATTGCGTTCGGTGCGGTGGCAATCATTGGCACCCTGTTACTTTTGCTCCCAATCTCAACCGCCCCTGGAAATCAAACCAGCCTTGTTACAGCCTTCTTTACAGCCGTCTCTGCTGTTTGTATCACCGGTCTGACTGTCGTAGACACCGCCACTCACTGGTCGGGTTTTGGGCAATTCATCATCATGCTGTTGATCCAGCTCGGCGGCCTTGGAATCGTCTCCTTCGCGACATTGCTGGGTCTTCTAATTTCCGGCCGGATCAGCCTTAGCGATCGCCTGAACACTTTGTCCGAGGCCAAGATCGTGGGCGCCGACAGTGTTCCAAAGCTCCTGAGCAGAATTTTGTTGGTTTATTTCGGATTCGAGCTAATTCTTGCCACCTATTTGAGCTTGAGGCTTCATTTCAGCTATGGCGAGGATCTCCTGAGTGCTATTTGGCACGGGACCTTCCATGCCATCTCAGCTTTCAATAATGGTGGCTTCTCGCTTTACAGCGAGAGCATGGTGTTGTTTAACCAGGACATGTTCTTTATCGCGCCGGTAATGCTTGCGGTTGTGGTTGGAGGTCTGGGTTTTCCAGTTCTGATCGAACTTCACGAGCGATTTTGGAGACTTAGGTTGCAGCCGGGAGGAAGAGCCAAGCGCTTTTCGCTTCACACCAGGCTTACCCTCTGGATGACTGGTTCGCTGATTCTGTTGGGCGCGCTATTCATTGGGGCGATCGAGTGGAATAACCCTGGCACCCTTGGTGGACTCGGCACCTGGGACAAGATTGTGAACACGTTGTTCTCGGCCATCATGCCAAGATCCGGTGGTTTCAATTCAATTGACATCTCCCTGATGGACCCAGCCACATGGCTTGGTATTGACCTGTTGATGTTTATCGGTGGTGGATCAGCATCGACTGCCGGAGGCATCAAGGTCACCACGCTGGCGGTCATAATCTTCATCATCTACACCGAAATTCGCGGTGAGACTGCGGTGAACGTCGGCAACCGCAGGTTGCCCCGTTCAATTCAGCGTCAGGCTTTGACCCTGGTTGCCTTGAGCGCAACCGCAATCATTTTCACCACCGTGTTGTTTATGGCAACAACTGATTTTGCTCTGGACAAAATTTTGTTTGATGTGATTTCAGCGGCAGCAACGGTTGGTTTGTCCACTGGAATTACTCCGGATCTGCCGGCCTTCCATCAGGTTTGGCTGGCCCTGCTGATGTTTGTTGGGCGCTTAGGTCCAGTGGTTGTGGCATCGGCACTTGCTCTTCGCATTACGAAGAGGCACTATGAATTACCAAAGGAAAGGCCCCTAATTGGCTAAAGAGAAGGCAAAGCGCCGCATTGTTCACAAAAATGTGATTGTGATTGGCATGGGTAGGTTTGGATCATCACTTGCAAGAGAGCTGATGCGAACCGGTCATGAGGTTCTCGGTGTTGACACTGACGAGCGACTTGTCCAGCAGATGTCCCATGAGCTGACTCACACCGTGAAGGCCGACACCACCGATGAGAGCGTGCTCAGTGAAATTGGTATTTCCGAGTTCGATGCTGCGGTTGTGGCAATTGGTGCGGACATTGAGGCCAGCATCTTGACTACCTCGCTGTTATTGCAGCTGGGTGTCCCAAATGTTTGGG
>CAZBTW010000050.1:0-6253 GCA_964494925.1 uncultured Aquiluna sp. | reverse complement strand
GTTGCAGGCTTCATCGGCTCACCTGCCATGAACCTCGTGCAACTCTCGATTGTTGACGGTGGAGTTCAGTTCGGTGATGCAGTGCTACCAATCGACCGCGAGGTGCTTGCAAAGGCAACCGGAAGCAAGGTTGTGGTTGGTATCCGACCAGAGAAGCTAACACCAGCAGAGCATGGTCTAGAGGTAGACGTTGACGTAGTTGAAGAGCTAGGTTCAGACGGCTTCCTGTACGGTCGCGCCCACCTAGATGGCGAAGAGCAGAACGTTGTTGTTCGCGTTGACCCCATCGACCACCCACGCGCCGGAGACAAGATCCACCTACAGGCAGATGCCTCAGCGGTTCACGTCTTCGACGCAGAGAGCGGCGAGCGTCTTAACTAAGACAGCATGCCCTCGCAACTAAATATCACGGCTGCCACGGCGGAACCAGCACTGCTGGATCTGCCGTGGCATTTGCCGTTGGAGAGCTGGCCCAAGGAAAACATTGCAGCCCTTCCAAAAGGGCTTTCTCGACATACGGTTCGATTCGCTCACCTAAACGATCACGTAATAGCCATCAAAGAAACCCTGTTTGAGTTGGCAAAGCGTGAATACGACATGCTGCGCAAGCTTGAGAAACTAGACATCCCCTGCGTTGAGGCCTTTGCCATCATCAATGAACGCGAGGATGCTGACGGCAACCCATTGCCCGCAGTTCTAATCACTAGGCACCTGAAATTTTCATTACCCTACCGGGCAATGTGGTCGCAGGGCCTTAGAGAGCAGACTGCCAATCGACTGGTGGATGCCCTCGCATTGCTGCTGGTGAGGCTGCATTTAACCGGATTTTTCTGGGGTGATGTGTCGCTATCAAACACCCTGTTTCGCAGGGACGCCGGCCAATTCGCAGCTTATTTGGTGGATGCCGAGACCGGTCACCTCTACGAGACTCGACTCTCGAATGGCCAACGTGAAAACGATCTGGAGATTGGTCGAGTCAACATCGCCGGTGAACTAATGGACTTGATTGCCTCTGGTAAGGCCACTGACATAGATCCAAGCGTTGTGAGTCAGCGCATCGTTGACAAATACCACGAGCTTTGGAAAGAGCTGACGCAGGTTGAGACCTTCGACTCCAGTGAACGATGGAAGATTTCTAGAAGAGTGCAGCGCCTGAACGACTTGGGCTTCGACATTCAAGAGTTGGCCATGGTCAAGGACCAAGACCACGACACAGTTCGAATTCAGCCAAAAGTGGTCGACGCAGGCCACCACGCCAGGAGACTGTTGTTGCTCACTGGATTAGATGTTGAGGAAAACCAAGCCAGAAGGCTTCTAAATGACATTGACCAGTACGCACTTGCCCATGCTCACCTCGGCATGGACGAAGAGGTCCTGGCTCACCAGTGGCTCAGTGAGGTTTTTGAGCCGGTTGTTGGTGCAATCCCCGATGAACTCATGGGCAAATTGGAGCCGGCCGAATTGTTTCACGAGGTGCTAGAGCACCGCTGGTACATGTCTGAAAATCAGGGTGAGGACGTATCGCTTATTGATGCAGTCCGAAGCTACATTTCAAACGTGCTGGCTGGCCGAAGGGATGAGTCAGCGCTTCTAAACGGGTCGCTCACGACAGAGTCGATTGAGCTGGCTGATTCAGTTCCAACCGGCCTAATAGTGGTCTCAGATGATGACGAATCTGGTGACTGGCGAGATAAGGTCTAGGCTCGCATCGTCGAAATTTGATACAGAGCAACGCTGGCAGCAATACCGGCGTTCAAAGATTCGGTTGCCTGGGAAATTGGAATTGAAATAACCTGATCGCAATTTTCCTGGACAAGTCGAGAAAGACCTTTGCCCTCTGAGCCAACGATGACCAGAAGCGGCCGGTCGTGGAGCTCAAACGCAGGCAAAGAAACATCGCCGTCGCCGTCAAGACCAACCACGAATACACCACGGCGTTTATATTCCTTGATGGTTTGATTTAGGTTTGCGGCAAGTGCCACCGGAGTTCTAGCTGCTGCTCCAGCCGAGGTTTTCCAGGCAGCTGCGGTGACACCCACAGACCTACGCTGCGGAAGAATAATCCCGTTGCCACCAAAAGCTGCCACCGAACGAATAATCGCACCCAAGTTTCTTGGGTCGGTGATTCCATCGAGTGCAACCAGTAGCGGCAGGGCGGTTTGTGAAAGCGCCCGGTCTAGCAGTTCATTTGGATCCTGATACTTATAGGGAGGAACCTGAAGCGCAATTCCCTGGTGAACGCTGTCACCACCGGTCATGCGGTCTATTTCAATGCGGGTTACTTCGTTGATTGCAATGCCTCGATTGTTGGCAATTGCAATTGCTTCACGGACCCGGTCATCGACCTCAATGCGCTGAGCAATGAACAGTGCTGTTGCTGGAATCTTTGCCTTGAGTGCCTCGACTACCGAGTTTCTGCCAGACAACACCTCGGTTGCACTTGCCTTTGAGCTCTTGCCCGACTTGGATGCGACAAACTGGCCCTTCTTGGGTGCCTGTCGCTCTTCGGCCCTAGCCTTCTGCTTGCGATAGGTGTTGTGGTAAGGGCGATCTTCAGCCTTTGGGGTCGGACCCTTGCCCTCGAGGGACTTGCGGCCGTGGCCGCCGGTTCCTTTGGTGGGACCCTTTTTAGATTTACTTGCACCTGGTCTGCCAAGTTTTGCCATTAGTTCAAACTCCAATGTGTTCCGGATGATGAATCGGCAAGCTCAATGCCAATTGCTAGTAGCTGGTCACGTATTTGATCAGCTCGCAGATAATTCTTGTCTTGCCTGGCCTGGTTGCGCTCAGCAATCAAGGACTGAATGACCTTATCCAATGCCTCGTGCTCGCCATTGGGGTCTTTTTGCTCTTCTGGGGCTAAGCCTAGGACATCTAGCATGGTGCTAACTTCACACCAACTTTGGTAGGCCTGCGCTAATCGCTGCTCATCTAAATCAGTGTTGCCCATCCTGGCGCGCTCATGAATAACAGCTAATGCTCCTGGAACATTCAAGTCATCATTCATGTGATCAACAAACTCTTGAGGAAGCTCTGCACTTTCTAGTTCGCTGAACCTGGTTTCGGCTAGCTCTCGCTCGCACCGGTCCATGAAACCATGCAGCCTTGCCAATGCCGATGCTGCCTCGGTTGGACCCGATGGTTGATAGTCCAGCACCGAGCGATAGTGAGCGCTAGCAAGGTAGTAGCGAACCGCTGTGCTGGAGACTCCGTCGAAGAGTCCCGCAGAACTAATTGAGTTACCCAAAGACTTGGACATCTTCTGTCCTTGAACACTCACGAGTCCATTGTGGATCCAGTAGTTAGCAAACTTGTGGCCAGCAGCATTCGATTGTGCAAGCTCATTTTCATGGTGAGGGAAACGAAGGTCTAGCCCTCCGCCGTGAATATCAAATTCCGTGCCCAGGAAGTGAGCGACCATTGCCGAGCACTCGATGTGCCAGCCAGGTCTTCCAAGGCCAAAAGGTGCTGCCCAACTTGCCGTCGCTGGCTCACTGGGCTTGGCGGCCTTCCAAAGTGCAAAGTCTTGTGGATTCCGTTTTGATGCGTCGGAAGTTCCGCTGTCCATGTCTTCAAGTTTTTGGTGCGTCAGAGCGCCATAATCTGGCCACTTTGAGGTGTCGAAATAGACGTTGTCTGAGTTATCAAGCGCGCGATAGGCAAAACCCAGTTCAAGCAGCTTCTCGATCAACTCAATCATCTGCGGGATGTGTCCGGTCGCCCGTGGTTCATTGGCTGGGGCCAAAAGGTTTAGTTTCCTATAATCGGCTGCAAACTCTTGCTCGTATTTATAAGCGAGTTGCCACCAATCAGTCCCTGATTTAGCTGCATTTTCCAGGACCTTGTCGTCAATGTCGGTGACATTTCGAATCAACTTCACTTCCATGCCTTGGTTTTCAAACCACCTAGCAAGTAGGTCATACACAAGAGCTGCACGCAGGTGCCCAATGTGCGGGCTCGACTGAACCGTTGGTCCACAGACATAGATTGAAACCTTGCCGGAATTTAGGGGGACGAAATCCCTAAGTTCGCCAGCTTTTGTGTCGAAGAGTTTCATGGACAAAAGCCTAGCCACGCATTCTCACCAGCGAGGTAGCCACAGCGGCCACTCCCCTAGCATCGGCCAGGAATCCGAGGCCATCGGTTGTGGTTGCTAGCACCGAAACAGGAGCACCCACGATCTCACTGAGCCTTGCTTCAAGCTCCAACCGGCGCGGACCAATCTTGGGCTTGTCGGCAACGATCTGGACAGCAACGTTGGCTGGCTCGAAGCCGGCTGTATTCAAAAGCTTCACGGTCTCGGTCAAGAACAGTTCGCCACTGGCTCCCTGATATTCCTTTCGATCCACACCAAAGATCGAACCAATATCGCCAAGGCTAGCCGCAGCCAAGAGTGCGTCGACAATCGCGTGGGCAACTGCGTCGCCATCGCTGTGGCCAGAAAGTATCGGTAGCTCTGGCCACTCTAGGCAACCGAGCATCAGCGATCCGGTTTCACTGAACTGGTGAGCATCGACTCCAATACCCGATCGAACGTCAGCAAAGATTGCTCTGGCTCGTTCGAGATCGGATGGGGTGGTGATCTTGAAGCCGTGCTCGTGACCTTCGACAGTTGCAGTTGGCACGCCTAGTGACTCCAACAAGCCAGCCTCGTCGGTGAAATCTTGTGTGGTTGAAGCTAGACCATCTCGCAATGTTGAGACTCGAAAACCCTGTGGTGTTTGCACTAGGCGCAGGTGATTGCGATCAATGGTCTTGTCGACCCAGTGGTCACTTACCTGCTTGACTGTGTCAGCCGGTTTGATCGCCGGCACTACGCAATCAGCCCACTCCAAGGCAGAGTTCACCCGATCAAAAACCTCGCGCGGAGTGAAGGCTCTGGCGGCATCGTGAACCAGCACAAAATCGGAAGTAACTTCAGCCATACCTGCCGCCACCGACTGCTGCCTGGTTTCACCGCCAGCCACAACCTTGAATGAAGAGAAAAATTTTGCCGTCAATCGTTCAAACTCGGAAATTAGTCCGTCAGGGGCAACAACAATTAGCTGGTCAGGCTTGAACTCAGCAATGTGCATAAGAGAAAGCTCTAACAGAGTCTTCCCGGCAACTGAAACAACTGCTTTTGGAACTGATGCTCCAAGCCTTGTGCCTTTACCGGCAGAGACCAGCACCACCGAAACGGTCATTTGCTAGCTGGCCAATACCTTGTCAAGCTCAGCAGAGGCCTTTTCTTCGTCGACCTTGCGAGCAAGTGCTAGTTCTGAAATAAGAATCTGGCGAGCCTTGGCAAGCATTCGCTTTTCACCAGCACTTAGACCACGATCCTGATCTCTACGCCACAGGTCCCTGACCACCTCGGAGACCTTGACAACATCACCGGAGGCAAGCTTTTCTAGGTTGGCCTTGTATCGCCTTGACCAGTTGGTTGGCTCCTCCACAAACTCAGCGCGCAGAACGTCAAAGACCTGCTTCACGCCCTTTTTGTCGATTACATCGCGAACTCCAACCATCTCAACGTTTGCCGCTGGAACCTCAATGATCAGGTCACCCTGGGCAACTTTGAGCTTTAGATAGGACTGTGATTCGCCACGAACAGTCTTCTTGGAAACCTTGATGATTTCTGCTGCACCGTGGTGCGGATAAACGACTGTTTCGCCAACTTCAAACTTCATAGACTTCTTTCGGCTTCAAAACCTAGAGTTTACCACAGTTGACGCGCTTTTCCTAGGTTAGACTTAGAGGGATTTGGCCTCTGGAGGACCCTTGCAAAACAAGAAAATTCTGACCGTTTCTGTCGCTGCCCTGATGGTTGTTGGACTATCCGGTTGCTCACTGAACGCCGAGGTTGAGTCCCTTCGCCCATACTCCCCATCAGACGGAGTTCAGCTTGATGTGGAGGCCCTGAAGACCCGCAACATCATGTTTATTCGCAACGAATCGGGCAATGCTGTTTTGATCGGTTCATTTGTGAACTCCACCATGGAGGAGGTCATGGGCTCAATCCAGACCACCGATGCCGATGGCAACACCGTGATGTTTGAGTTTTCTGTTGAGCCAGGTGGAAAGTTCGACCTTGGCTACAACGGAAACCCAGGTCTGGAAGTCTCAGTTGCTGAGATTGCCGGTGGCATGAGGAATGTCTTTATCGCAGCTGGCGGAGACCCAGTTGGCTTGCTGGTCCCAGTGATGGATGGCTCCCTGCAGGAGTACCGCCCATTTGTTGAGGCGCTTGACTAAACTTCGAACTTATAAC
>CAZBTW010000049.1:0-6263 GCA_964494925.1 uncultured Aquiluna sp. | reverse complement strand
GTGGCGATGACCCTGCCGGTGGCAGAAAAGTTGGAAATCACACCGGAGTTCATTGTCTGCTCTAACGGCGCAATCACTCTCAAGCGCGATGAGCATGCTCCCCGCGGTTATCGCCGAGAGCACGTAGAGCATTTCGACCCGACTCCCGTGTTGCAAAGCATCAAGGAAAAGCTTCCGGATGCCAATTACGCCGTCGAAAACGAAACGGGCCTTTATCGCTTCACCGGCTGGTTTCCAGAGGGCGCGTTGGATGTGGAAACTGAAGAAGTCGAGTTCGATCAGCTACTCACCACTGTCGCCACCCGAGTGGTGGTAATTGCCCCGAGCCACCATGCCGACGAGTTCATGGCGGCAGTAGACCAGCTGGGGCTCCACCAGGTGAGCTACGCCGTGGGCTGGACTAATTGGCTCGATATTGCCCCCGATGGGGTAAACAAATCGACTGCCCTTGAGCGCGTGAGACAAACCCTTGGTTTTTCTCGCTCACGCGTCATGGCAATCGGTGATGGCCGAAACGACATCGAGATGATGCAGTGGGCTGCCGCTGAAGGCCGTGCTGTGGCGATGGGCCAAGCCCCTGAGGAAGTGAAAGCCCACAGCACCGAAATCACGAAAGCTGATCGTGAAGATGGCGTCGCGTGGGCCCTAAAGGGTCTCTAGCACCGAGTCAACTGGCCTGTGTGGATAAGTCCTAAAGGCTAATCCTGATGGTTTGTTAGACTATTTGGGCGCGTTGATTACGCGTAGGCAATAGGAGGCCTGATGCGGGCAAAAACTGTCGGAATCGCAGTGTCTGATGACCTGCGACCTGCTTTGGATGAAGTAGTGGAACATTTCGGAGGCGGAAATAGAAGTGAGTTTCTGCGCATTGCGGTCCGTGATTACCAAGGGCGACTGAGACTAGAGCGCCTCCACGCGATTCGTGAGCAAGCCCGTGAGGAACGTGGCGGCCGTCGGTTTACCTCTGATGAGGTATTAGAGCTCATCCGCGAATCCGTTACACAATGATCGATCCGGAGACACGGGTTGTCTTCGACATCAACGTCTACCTGGATTACATCTTGGGCGACGACGGTAGCTGGCGTCTTCTGCCGGATGTGCCTCCGCGCACCGATAACCCTTCAGCCGATGCGATTGCTCTAGCCTTTGCGTCCCGTTTTCGTCTCTACAGCTCGCCCCATATCCTGACGAATATCGCGAGGGTGATGAGGAGGGCCGGTCATAGCGAAGCGCTAATCTCTGCGTTTGTTGCCTCCGTCGTCGACATGTGCGAATTTTCGGGAGGCGCTGTAATCGATCCTGTGGCACGAGACCACGGAGTAGCGGACTACGAAGACAACCTGATTGTTTCGCTCGCAAAAGATCAGGCAGTTGAAGCACTAATCATCGTGTCGAGGGATCGCCACCTTCTAGACCTCGGGCCCAGCTGGTTTGGCCGGCTCATTATGCACCCGGCTCACTTTGTGAGTCGGGTTGTTGGCGCATAGAGCTTTTCGCATCGGTCTATACCAAGCGGCAGGCGCTTCTAAGCAGCTACCAAGCCCTCTCGCGTACACTTGTGCGACGGAGGGCTGTCCGAGCGGCCGATGGAGCTGGTCTTGAAAACCAGTGGGCAGAAATGTCTCGTGGGTTCGAATCCCACGGCCTCCGCCATTAGAAAAACCAGTTTCAACAAAAGTTGAGGCTGGCTTTTCATTTGCTGGCTGTCCTAGATCTATGCTCAAGCAAGGAAGTTTCGATGAAAGGGATGCCGTGGCGCTAAGACTGCCTGACAGATGGATTTGGGATAGCTGGTATGTCTGGGATGGTGACGTTTGTCACGCATTTTACCTGTGCGCTTCAAAGGGACTTGGAGACCCAAATCGGCGCCATCGCTACACCAACATTGGCCACGCCGTGTCTAAAGACCTCACGAACTGGACCATCTTGCCAGACGCCCTTTCGCCCTCCGAGTCCCCTGCGTTTGATTCCTGGACGGTCTGGACTGGGTCGGTGGTGAAGTCGGATGACGGGAGCTGGTGGATGTTTTACACTGGCACATCTCGTGAGGATGGCGGAGACATCCAAACAATCGGTGCCGCCACATCCACAGACCTAATTTCGTGGCAGAAACACCCCAGCAACCCCTTGGTTCAGGCGGATGCGAATTGGTATGAAATGCTTGATAAATCGGTCTGGCACGATCAAGCCTGGAGAGACCCATGGGTCTTTAAAAACCAGGAAGGCCTATGGCAGATGCTAATCACTGGAAGAGCTAAAAGCGGGGACCCCAAGACCAGAGGTGCAATGGCTCAAGCAGTCTCTGAGGACCTTGAAAACTGGACAGTTTTGCAACCGCTTTCGGTCGCCCAGGGTGACTTCGGTCAACTCGAAGTGTTTCAGTACGAAGTCGTCGACGGCATACCCATAGTGGTGTTCTGTTGTGGCTACAGAGAACTCTCAGAACAGCGTCGCTCACAGTTTGGCAACCGGGACGCCACTTACTCAGTTGTCTGTAGTCCTGAACTGGCAAGTGTTGAATTCTCTAGAGCACGCCCTTTCGAGCACATGCTCCCCTATGCCGCCAGGTTGGTGCAACACCCGCTCGGGGAATGGTATTTGCTCGGATTTATCAATGAAGTGGATGGCAAGTTTGTGGGCGAAATCTGTGATCCAATACCCGTTACGGCAGATTCTGATCTTGGATTAGTGCTCCGCGTGGAAACCAAATCCTGACGTGCAATTTGTAAAAACTGTAAGCGTTTACAAATTGTTATAAATGATTCTGCCATCTACCACAATTGGACATTTCAAAGCTGTAGTTTCTAAACACAGGTTCGCTCGTTAGGGGCGAAATCTTGTAATGAAAGGACACTTGAAGCATGAAAAAAGCTACTAAGTTCGTGGCCGTCTCCGCTGCATCCCTGCTAGTTCTAGCGGGCTGTGCTGCAGACGAGACGACTACCGAAGAAACAACAAGTGCCGCGCCTGCGCCGGCAGTTGAGGAATTGCCAGCCGGAGATGGCTCAGTAACCATCTACGGAGGATACGGAGAGGCCCAGGCAGCCGCATTCCAGCAGGCACTTGACGAGTTTGGTGCCGCTAACGGCATCGAAATAACCTTCGAGGCACTTGCTGCTTACGACACCGACATTCAGGTCGCCATCGAGTCTGGCCAGGAGCCTGACATCGGAATGTGGCCTCAGCCAGGAGGCCTAAAGAACCTAGCTGAGTACCTAGTGCCGTTAGACACGGTCTTCGACACCAGCGTTCCACTTGGAACCCTTGTTCCAGGCTGGGGATCTCTGGCTGAGATTGATGGTCAGCTATTCGGCCTTCCAGTTTCCGCGAACCAGAAGTCCCTTGTCTTCTATAACCCTGAGGCGTTTGCGGCAGCCGGCTATGAAGTTCCAAGCTCTGAGGCAGAACTTCAGGCTCTTGAGGCCCAGATTATCGCAGACGGTTCTGGCTACCCATGGTGTGCAGGAATTGAGTCTGGTGGAGCAACTGGCTGGGCATTCACTGACTGGATGGAGCAATACGTTCTTGCTCTTCACGGCTCAGAAGTCTACGCACAGTGGGTCACCGGAGAGGTTGACTTCGCGAGCGATGAAATCTCAGCTGCGGCAGAGCTAGTTTCAGCTCGTCTTCTAGCCGAGGGCCAGGTAAACGGTGGCGGAGTATCAATGGCTACCGACAACTTCGGCAACACCGCTCCGTTGTTCGAGACTGGTGGAAAGTCAGCCGGACAGTGCTTCATGCTCCGTCAGGGGTCATTTATCACTTCATTCATGCCAGAAGATGTTCAGGCTGAGATTGCAGCCGGTGACTACTCACGTATCAGCGTTTTCCCAGTGCCAGCACCTGAGGGTGGACAGGCAGCTGTTATCGGTGGTGGCGACATCTTCGCTGTCTTCGATGGACACGTTGACCAGGATGTTGCAGCTGTCGCAGCATTCATCGCGAGCCCAGAGGTACTGAAGTACCAGGTGGCAACCGGTGACCTGTCACCACACGCAACCTTCGACTTGTCTTTGTACCCGAACGACCTAATCCGGTCATTTGGTGCGGGACTAGCAAACGCTGCTGTGTTCGGCTTTGATGCATCTGACCAGATGCCAGCTGAAGTGAATGGTGAGTTCTGGGCATCCGGAACCGCCTTTGTTACCGGGTCTCTTACCTGGCAGCAGGCAGCAGAACTGATTGACGGAAAGTACTAGATCAACTAGTCACTAACCTGAGCCCACTGGCGCCGACTGCAAAGTCGGCGCCAGTGCAATCATTTTTTCAACTAATGTAAAAACACGCGACGTGGCTGAAAGGGTTGAGAGTTGGGCGATATTGTCTTTGGCCTCATGGCCGTGACCATTGGAATCGGCGCCAGTTACGGGCTTTATTGGCTACTTAATGCGCTCCTGTCCCTCCTGCCCGAAAAAATCTTAAAGCGAGTCCAATGGGTCGCTTTCTTGACCCCGGCACTTGTGCTCGTGGCACTTGTTCTACTGGTGCCTATCGTTCAAACCTTCGTGTGGTCCTTTATGGACAAGCGAGTAGAGAACTACGTTGGATTTGAAAACTACGTTTCACTCTTCACGGATCCAAACTTTTTGTCGGTCCTGGTGAACAACTTTTTGTGGGTGCTGGTCGTGCCTGCAATCACTGTTGCTATTGGAACGGCTGTAGCCACTCTCACAAACCAGGTCGGACCCACTCGAGAAAAAATCTTCAAGACCTTAATTTTTATGCCGATGTCAATCAGCTTTGTTGCAGCGGCAACCATCTGGTCCCTAACTTATGCTTACGTCCCGCCGGGGAGGCCTGAAGTAGGTGTGCTGAATTCGATAATGGTCGGGTTGGGCCTTGAAACTCAACCGTGGCTGACAATTAGCGACGGGCGCCTGAACACCTTTTTGCTGATGGCTGTTTTGGTATGGCTGCAGGTGGGCTACTCGATGGTCATCATTTCTGCGGCCATAAAGGCTGTCCCGGAGGAAACCCTCGAAGCAGCTCGTTTGGATGCAGCCAATGCGTGGCAAGTTTTTCGCCACGTTATTCTTCCCCAAGTTTGGGGTTCGATCATGGCTGTTTTTGTGACTGTGCTGATTCTGGTCATGAAAATCTTCGACGTTGTGTTAGCAATGACCGGCGGCAACTTTGACACCTCAGTTCTCGCCCTTGAATGGTTCAGAGTGTTCTTTGAGAGCCGTGAGATTGGCCCGGCGTCTGCGATTGTTGTTGTGCTCTTTGTGCTCATAGTTCCCCTCATGTATGTGCAAATCCGCACGGTCAAGCAGCAGGAGGAGCTCCGATAATGAAGACAGCAAAACAAGTTTCGGCCAAACTCAAGCTTGGTCCAACACTCACCCTGCTTGTTCTGGTTATTTTGTGGTCCGTGCCGACGCTAGGTCTACTGATCACCTCTTTTCGAAGAAGGTCCGATGCTGAGGTTTCCCCGTGGTGGGAAGCGCTCCTAAACCCCCTCGAAACTGTCTGGTCTGCTGATGCCTATCAAACAGCCCTGCAAAGCGGGATGTTGGACGCTGTAATCAACACTTTTGCGGTCACAATTCCGGCCACTATTCTGCCCTTGATGGTTGCAGCAAACGCCGCTTACGCATTTACCTTTTTGAACTTCAAGGGAAAAGAAGTCGTATTTTCATTCATGGTTGGGCTGATGGTCGTCCCGCTTCAGGCGGCGCTAATTCCTGTTCTTCGAGGAATGGTGTGGTTTCAGAGAGAATTTGACATTCAACTCACCGGGACCTACGCATCCGCCTGGATTGTCCACTCGGCGTTTGCAATGCCTCTGGCAATCTACATCATCCGGAATTACATGCTCACGATCCCAACCTCTCTAATCGAGGCGGCGCGCATCGATGGGGCAAGTTATTACAAAATTTTCTGGTCTCTGGTTCTGCCATTGTCAATGCCTGCTATCGCCTCCTTTGCCATATTCCAGTTTTTGTGGGTTTGGAACGACTACCTGATTGCATTTATTTTTGTCGGGCAAGGAAGCCCAGTCTTGACTTATGAGCTCCTGAAGCTGTTGGGCCAATACGGGCAAGGCTGGCAAGACGTTGCAGCCGGCGCTTTTATCTCACTTGTGGTTCCTCTACTAGTATTTATCGGTCTTCAGCGATACTTCGTGAGAGGACTGACTGCGGGCTCAGTGAAGTAGCACTAAGAACGACACCACCACCCAGCAAAAAAAGCTCTCTATTTGGATGCGCCAAGTGTGAATTCCCTTGGAATTCTTAGCGATAATTCAGTAGCACGGGTATTCT
>CAZBTW010000048.1:0-6312 GCA_964494925.1 uncultured Aquiluna sp. | reverse complement strand
AAACCAATTTGTAAAGCATAGCCACCTGACTTGACCTGCTTTTCTTTCAGCAGGCGATGCATTGCAAGTGGTATTGATGCTGCTGATGTGTTACCGGTCTCTGCAATGTCCCTTGCAACAACAACGGATTCAGGTAATTTCAACTGCTTGACAAATTCGTCAATAATTCTCATGTTGGCCTGATGGGTAACAAGTGCGGAAAGATCCTCAGGCTCCAAGCCAGCCTCCTCAAGTGCTTGCCTCGCCACCTTGGACATTTCCCAAACGGCCCAGCGGAATACTGATTGGCCCTCTTGAATTAGCGTTGGCCAGGCTGCCTTTCCATCGCGGAAGTCGGTGATCGAATCAGTCATGCCAACTTTGTCCCAATTCGATCCGTCTGCACCCCAAACGGTTTTTGAAATTCCAGGGTGATCGCTTGGGCCAACCACTGCTGCGCCAGCACCATCGCCAAGCAGGAAGCTAATTGTGCGATCGGTGGGGGAAAGGAAATCGGAGAGCCGCTCGCCACCAACTACTAGAACATATCGTGCCAATCCCGAGCGGACCATGGCATCCGCCTGGGCGATTCCATAGCAATACCCGGCACAGGCCGCGGATATGTCGTAGGCAGCGGCCGAGTGCGCCCCAACTAGCTCCGAGAGCAGCGATGCTCCTGATGGTGTCTGGTAGGGAAAGGAAATGGTTGCCAGAATGACTGCGTCTATTTCACTTGGGTCTATACCACTGGCTACGATGGCCTCTTTTGAGGCTTCGGTAGCCATGTCCATGAGCGACTGGTCCTCGGCGGCTCGAACTCTTGTGATCACGCCAGTGCGCTGCCGGATCCATTCATCCGATGAATCAATAGGTCCTGCAATCTCATCGTTAGTCACAACTAGCGAACCTCGAGAGGCACCTAGGCCGTAAATTCGACTGTGAGAAACGGGCGTGGATTCCTTTAGTTGCTTCATGCCGATACCTTTTCAAAATCACTTGGTGCCTTCAAGGCTATCGCCTTGCATCCTGGAATCCCTCGTTTTGCCAATCCAGCTAGAGCTCCAGCTGGTGGAAGTTCAATGAACACCAACTCTTGGCCGACAAGTGATTCCATGCAGAGGTCCCAGCGAACCGGGTTGGAAACCTGCGTTACCAACGAATCGAGGTAGGCCTGTCCAGAGGAAACCTCCAGACCATCTTTGTTCGACCAGAGACTGATCTTCGGGTTTTGGGCCGTGACGTTAGATGCATGCTTGGCCAGTTCCTGCTGAGCACTTGCCATGTGGCTGGTGTGGAATGCGCCTGCAACCTT
Organism: uncultured Aquiluna sp.; assembly: GCA_964494925.1. GTDB lineage: Bacteria > Actinomycetota > Actinomycetes > Actinomycetales > Microbacteriaceae > Aquiluna. The sequence continues at coordinate 5,021 of CAZBTW010000048.1, read as the reverse complement.
GAGTTCAATTGCCCGGGTTTTTTCTGGTGGACTGGCTACTAGCTTCAAAACCTTCTCTTTTGCTCCTGCCGCAACAACCTGACCCGCGCCGTTGTAGTTGGCAATAACTAGCTCCAAACCAGACAGATGGCTTGTGATCTGCTCAATGTCACCGCCAAGGATTGCGGCCATGGATGTTGCTGTCTCTTCGGCAGCCAAAGCCATGGCAGTTGCCCTGATCTTGACCAGTTGCATTGCATCCTGATCGCTGATCACTCCGGAAATCGCAGCGGCGGCAAATTCGCCGACCGAATGCCCCAAAACGCCATCAGGGGAAAATCGCTGCTCATTTGATCGAAATGCAGCGATTGATGCTGCCACTATCAATGGCTGAGCATTCGAAGTGTCCTTGATTTGTTCTTCACTTGCACTCGTCCCTAAGTGAAGCAGGTCCATGTCTGCGTATTCAGAGAGTAGGCGTAGCTGTTCTTTGAAACCAGGAACTTCATCTAGCCATGGAACTAAAAATCCTTCAGTCTGTGAGCCCTGTCCCGGGCAAGCAAGAATTTGCATAACTATCTCTTTACTCCTGATTCATTGTCAGCAATCGCCCCAATCGCGATCGCTATTTGCAGCATGAATGCGGTTCGCGCATGGGTAGGGTCCTGACCAAGTATTTCGTTGATTCGCTTTAGGCGATACCTAACCGTATTGGCATGAACAAATAGTTCTTTTGAGGTGGCTTCAAGCGACCTTCCACAATCTAAGTAGGCCCTTAATGTCGGCAATAGGTCAGCCTGTGAGTTGGCCAACGGGAAATAGAACCGCTCCAACATGCTCTGTTTGGCAATTGGGTCTCCCGAGAGAGCTCGCTCTGGAAGCAGGTCATCGGCGGGGGTTGGCCTGGCCATGTGGTTTACGGTCCCGGCAACAGCGTGTGCAGCAAGAGCGGCTTTGGCCGATTTGGAGGCATCTGAGACGCTTAGGACGGTTGGGCCTAGCACCAAGGGGCCTGTGCCAAAGTAGTCGATGAGTGCAATTGCCGTATTTAGAATTTGTAGATCAGCGCCCTCGGATGGGCTGAGCAGTCCAATCACTGCAACCTGCCGTCTTCCCTGGATTCCGATCAACACATCCGCACCCAACTTACGCGCAACTTTTCTAACGCCGTCAGGATCTTCACTCGCCGGCGTGGCACCAAGCAGCACCGCCACCTGCCCGTCGGCTTGCCAGCCTAGGGCAGCAACACGCGAGCTAATCTCTTGAGATCGCTCCCCGCTGATGATCGAGTCAACGACTAAGGCCTCAAGCCTGGCATCCCAGAGGCCTCTAGCCTCTGCAGCCTTGGCATAGACATCAGCCGCACTGAAAGCCATGTCTCTTGAATAGCGAAGCACCGCTTCGTGGAGGTCGGGGTGTTGGTTGACCACAGTCTCTTCAACCATTTCAACCACAACTTGAATTAACTGCAGAGTCTCCTGGAGCGAGATTGATCGAAGAAGCTCCCTGGGCGCGTTCCCGAAAACATCAGCGGCAACCCATGGTTGCGACTTTGGATCTTCGTACCAGTGGATAAAGCTAGTGATTCCGGCTTGCGCCACGCTTCCAACCGCCGCTCTACGAGCCGGCGGCATCTGTCGGTACCAAGGCAGGGTTTCATCCAGCCGAATTAGGGTTGCAGTGGCAAGTTCTCCGGCAATGGATTTTAGCCACGCAAGATGCTTAGGCGTCGCCACCGGCCGTTCCACTGGTTCCAGCCGACACATCATGCAGACGATACTTATCAATTGCCTGCTGTGGGATGTGTTCGGCGATATCACCCTGCTTGACTAGCTGCTCAAGAACACGAACGGCTATCGATGGGCCATCAATCTTGAAGAATCTTCTGGCTGCAGCTCGGGTATCGGAGAACCCAAACCCGTCTGCTCCAAGAGTTGCATAGTCACTGTTTACCCAGGGCCTGATCATGTCTGGAACAGCATGCATGTAATCGCTCACACCCAAAGTCGGACCCTTGGCATCGGCAAGCTTCTGGGTCAGGTAAGGCATAGGCGCGTCTTCGTTTGGATACAGGAACTTTTGCTCATCGGAGGCTAGTCCATCGCGACGCAATTCATTCCAGCTCGTCACTGACCAAACATCAGCCGATACACCCCATTCAAGCAAGAGTTGCTGAGCTTCCAACGCCCATGGCAAGGCAACGCCTGAGCCCAGAATCTGGGCCTTGTGTCCAGGTGCAGTGTTGCTGCTTATCTTGTGAATACCGCGAACAATTCCATCAACATCGACATTTTCTGGCTCAGCAGGCTGCAGCATGGGTTCGTTGTAAACGGTGAGGTAATACATGACGTTTGGATCCGGGTGCTCTCCGCCATACATGCGCTCAATACCGCTTCGAACAATGTGTGCCACCTCATAGCCGTATGCAGGGTCATAGCTGACAACGGCCGGGTTCGTGCTTGCAAGAATTGGCGAGTGACCGTCAGCGTGCTGAAGTCCTTCTCCAGTCAAGGTTGTGCGGCCGGCGGTTGCGCCGATCATGAAACCTCTGACCATCTGGTCTCCGGCGAGCCAAATGGCATCGGCTGTCCTTTGGAAACCAAACATTGAATAGAAGACGTAGAACGGAATGATTGGTTGACCGTGTGTGGAATAACTGGAGCCAGCTGCTGTAAATGCGGCTAGCGAGCCAGCTTCATTGATTCCAGTGTGCAGAATCTGGCCATTTGTAGCTTCCTTGTAGCTCAACAGCAGCTCTCGGTCTACCGAGAGGTAGTGCTGACCTCTTGGGTTGTAGATCTTTGCGGTTGGGAAGAATGCGTCCATACCGAAGGTTCGCGCCTCATCCGGAATGATCATGGAGATTCTCTCTCCGGTTCCGTCAGATTTGAGAAGGTCCTTGAGCATTCTCACAAATGCCATCGTTGTGGCGATTTCCTGATTGCCTGAGCCCTTCTTTGGTGCCTCATAGGCCTTTGCAGAGGGCAACTCGAAACTCACATACTTGCTTCTTCGTTCAGGCAGGTAACCACCCAGTTCGCGGCGACGCTCGTGCATGTATTCAATTTCAGGAGCATCGCGTCCCGGGTGGTAGTAGGGAGGCTGATACGGGTCCGCTTCAAGCTGGGCGTCGGTGATTGGAACGCGCATTTCATCTCGGAAACCCTTTAGGTTATCGAGTGTCAGCTTCTTCATTTGGTGGGTGGCGTTTCTACCCTCGAAGCTCTTGCCAAGACCATATCCCTTGACTGTCTTGGTGATGATTACTGTTGGCTGCCCCTTGTGGTTCACAGCTGCTTGGTAGGCGGCGTAGATCTTGCGGTAGTCATGGCCACCTCGCTTTAGTCCCCAGATCTGATCGTCTGTGAAGTCTGCAACCATCTGCGCGGTTCTTGGATCACGTCCAAAGAAGTTCTCTCTAACAAAGGCCCCAGATTCCGCCTTGAATGTCTGGTAGTCACCATCTGGGGTCTTGTTCATCAATTCCACCAAAGCACCTTCAGTGTCACGCGCAAGAAGAGTGTCCCATTCGCGACCCCAAATAACCTTGATTACGTTCCAGCCGGCACCTCGGAAAAAGCTCTCTAGCTCCTGAATGATCTTTCCGTTTCCACGAACCGGTCCATCCAGGCGCTGCAAGTTTGCGTTCACAACAAAGGTCAGGTTGTCAAGGCCATCATTGGCAGCTAGCTGGAGGGCACCACGGCTCTCAACCTCATCTAGCTCGCCATCACCCAAGAAAGCCCAGACGTGTTGCTGACTGGTGTCTTTGAATCCTCGCCCCTGAAGGTAGCGATTGAATTGCGCTTGGTAAATCGCATTTATTGGTCCCAAGCCCATTGAAACAGTTGGAAACTCCCAGAAATTGGGCAAAAGCCTTGGGTGAGGATACGAGGGCAATCCACCATTTGGGCTGGACTTCTCCTGCCTGAAGGCATCGAGCTGTTCAGGGCTAAGTCGATCCTCAAGGAATGCTCGTGCGTAGGGTCCCGGTGAGGCGTGCCCTTGAATGAAGATCTGGTCGGCGCCACCTTCGTGGTCATGGCCCTTGAAGAAATGGTTGAAGCCGACTTCGTATAGAGAGGCGCTAGAGGCATATGAGGAAATGTGGCCACCAACTGCTATGCCTGGACGCTGAGCTCTGTGAACCATAACTGCGGCATTCCAGCGCATCCAAGCTCGGTAGGTTCGCTCTAGTTGCTCGTCTCCGGGAAAATCTGGCTCGTCCTCGGTAGAAATTGTGTTGATGTAGTCAGTGGTGGGAATCAACGGGACATTTAGTTGCAAGTCGTGAGAGCGTCGCAACAGCGACTGCATGATTTCACGTGCTCGTCCACGCCCTTGGGCGTTGGCTAGTGCATCTAGAGACTCAAGCCACTCGGCTGTCTCCTGTGGGTCCTGATCTGGGTTAGACGGTCCGAACGCATCTTGGTTGTTATACGACACTAAAAAGCCTCTTTTCGTGGCCTGGATTCCTTGTGCTCTTGTGTGAGCGTCTAAAGTCTACTCATCGGCACAAAAACTTTCACGCCCAGGCTTGGATAACGAACAGAAGGAGTTTGCAATGAGCATAAACGTTGGCGATCAGGCACCAGATTTCACTCTGACCAATCAGCACGGTGAAGAGGTAACGCTGAGTTCCTTCCGAGGGAAAAAGCCAGTAACACTGGTGTTTTATCCGCTTTCTTTTTCAGGGACCTGCACGGGGGAACTCTGCGAACTACGAGACAATCTGCAGGTGTTTGAATCAGCGGAGGTTGAACTGTTAGCCATCAGTGTTGATTCAAAGTTCACTCAAGCCAAATTCGCTGAGACCGAGGGTTATAAGTTCCAGGTTCTGGCTGATTTCTGGCCGCACGGAGCCGTAACTCAGGCCTACGATGCCTTCCTTGAGGAAAAGGGCCATGGAACCAGGGCTACCTACGTGATTGATAAAAACGGAGTCGTGGCCGCCAAGTTCGTCACCTCACCGGGTGAGGCCAGAAACATTAATTCCTATAAAAAAGCACTCGAACTTCTTTAATCTGCAGTTTTAGTAGTAA
>CAZBTW010000047.1:0-6494 GCA_964494925.1 uncultured Aquiluna sp. | reverse complement strand
GTGCTAACAACCTCGTTGCGCGCCATGGTTTCGCAAACTTTCACCATCCGCACCCTGAAAAACGCAGTCCACTCGGGAATGTATGGGGGGCCACTGCCTAATGCAACTGGGGTAATGATCAAATTGCTGGCAACTCTCACCGATGAAAACGGCGATGTCGCAATACCTGGACTCAAATCCACCTTGGTCCAGGGACCGGACTTGCCTGATGACCAGTTCAGCGCCATTGCTGGTCTACTGCCTGGCGTCAAGAGACTTGGAACTAAGTCTCCCACTCAGCAAATCTGGGGCGAACCGGCCGTGACGATAATTGGGATCGATGTCCCTTCGGTAGACATGTCCTCAAACACTGCACTACCCGAATGCCGGGCCAGGGTTTCATTGCGACTTGCTCCTGACCAGGATCCAGGCGAGGGCCTTGCGGCCCTGAAGACACACCTAATCGGCAACGCACCTGAGGGTGCTGAGGTTGAGTTTGGACGCTCCGAAGCCGGTCCTGGATACTTGGCCAAGGATGGTTGGGCTGCAAAGTTAGCTCATGAGGCCTTCACTGCCAGCTGGCCACACCCAAGCATCAATATGGGAATCGGAGGCTCCATCCCGTTCATTTCAGTCTTCGCTGAGACCTTTCCAGACGCGCAGATTCTTGTCACCGGAGTTGAGGAGCCTGATTCTAGGGCGCATTCACCTAACGAATCCCAGCACTTGCCGACTCTAAAACGTGCAATTTTGGCTCAAACTTTGATTTTGCTAAATGGGAATGAGATGACAACACAGGAGTTAAACTAGGTAACGGAGGTATTCAATGACACAGGTAGCAACTCACGGCGTAAAGCTCACTGACACAGCGGTATCAAAGGTTCGATCGCTGCTAGAGGGTGAAGGCAGGGACGACCTGAGACTCAGGGTTTCTGTGCAGCCTGGGGGATGCTCTGGACTGATCTACCAACTGTTCTTCGATGAACAGCTAGAGGAAATCGACGCTGTCGTTGATTTTGGTGGCGTCGAAGTCGTCGTTGACCCGATGAGCGTTCCATATCTTGATGGTGCATCGATCGATTTTGAAGACACCATCCAAAAACAGGGATTTACGATCGATAACCCAAATGCCGAGGGTAGCTGTGCTTGCGGAGATTCATTTAGCTAATAACGGCTTTTTAGCCTGAATAGAGCCCCGATGCGGTTAGAATTATGGCGTCTGAAGCGACTTTAGAAGGATGTTCGATTGAGTAAAAACCGTTCTCGCATAGCTGCGATAGCCGCTATTTCTGGCGCATCACTGTTACTTGCTGGCTGCAGTCCAGAGGCTCAGCGTGGCTTTTTGCCTGACGCTTCAGGCGTTACCAACCACACTGACCGGATCATTGGTCTTTGGACGACCTCTTGGATCGTTCTCCTAGCCGTTGGTGTTGTTTCATGGGGTCTAATGGCCTGGGCATTGATTGTCTATCGCAGACGCAAGGGTGAGACTGGTCTTCCAGCCCAACTTCGCTACAACATGCCAATTGAAACCCTGTTCACCGTGATTCCTCTGATTTTGGTTCTTGGGTTCTTTGCCTTCACAGCCAGGGACATGACTGCCATCGGGGCCAAGACTGAAAACCCAGATGTCCACATCGAGGTCATCGGAAAGCAGTGGAGCTGGGATTTCAACTATGTCGACGAAAATGTTTATGACAGCGGAATTCAGGCACAGTTCACCGGCACCGAAGAAAATATCTTCGATACCCTGCCTACTCTTTACCTTCCAGTAAACAAATCAGTTCAGATTGATCTGAGCTCTAGAGATGTAATTCACTCTTTCTGGGTCGTGGATTTCCTTTACAAAAAGGACATGATCCCAGGTATTACCAACGAGATGTACTTCACTCCCTTGAAGGAGGGCACCTACGTTGGTAAGTGTGCTGAGCTTTGTGGTGAATATCACTCGATGATGCTTTTCAATGTAAAGGTCGTCTCACAAGCTGAATATGACGCTCGGATGGCGACGCTTGCCAGCCAGGGCAATGTTGGTCAGCTTTCGACCGAGTACGACCGGAACCAGAATCTTCCTGGCGGAGACCCATCTATTAGGAGCGAAGGCTAATGGCAACCATTACCGAGACTGTTAAGAACCCATCCTCATTCACTCCCAAGCGAAGCAAGGGTCAGATTCTTGTTGATTGGCTAACCACCACCGACCACAAGAAGATCGGATACCTGTACCTGATCACTTCGTTCCTGTACTTCCTAATCGGTGGTGTGATGGCTCTTGTGATCAGAGCTCAGCTGGCTCTTCCAGGTCTAGAGATCGTGGCCACCAAGGAACAGTACAACCAGCTGTTTACTATGCACGGAACCATCATGCTGTTGATGTTTGCGACCCCGCTTTTTGCTGGCTTTGCGAACGTGCTGATGCCGGTTCAGATTGGTGCACCGGACGTTGCCTTCCCAAGATTGAACGCAATTGCCTACTGGTTCTTTAGCTTTGGAAGCCTGATCGCAGTATCAGGATTCTTCACGCCTCAGGGTGCAGCTAGCTTCGGTTGGTTTGCTTATGCGCCGCTATCCAACACCACATTCTCTCCGGGTATCGGTGGCGACCTGTGGGTATTTGGTCTGGCTCTTTCTGGATTTGGAACCATTCTTGGTGGAGTGAACTTCATCACCACCATCATCACCATGCGTGCGCCTGGAATGACCATGTGGCGCATGCCAATCTTCACCTGGAACACCCTGGTGACTTCAATTCTTGTAATTATGTGCTTCCCTCCACTTGCGGCTGCATTGTTCGCCCTTGGAGCAGACCGCCAGTTCGGTGCACACATCTTTGATCCAGAAAACGGTGGGGCAATGCTTTGGCAGCACCTGTTCTGGTTCTTTGGTCACCCAGAGGTTTACATCATCGCTCTGCCGTTCTTTGGAATCGTCTCTGAGATTTTCCCGGTGTTTAGCCGTAAGCCAATCTTCGGCTACAAGACCCTTGTCTACGCGACGATCGCTATTGCGGCATTGTCAATGACGGTATGGGCTCACCACATGTATGTGACTGGCCAGGTGCTACTTCCATTCTTTGCTTTCACAACGATGCTGATTGCGGTCCCAACTGGAGTGAAAATTTTCAACTGGATTGGAACGCTTTGGCGAGGCTCTATCACCTACGAAACTCCGATGCTCTGGAGCCTGGGCTTCCTGGTCAGCTTCGTATTCGGTGGACTGACCGGTGTAATTCTTGCTTCTCCGGCCCTTGATTTCCACATTTCAGACACCTACTTCGTGGTAGCGCACTTCCACTACGTAATCTTCGGAACCGTGGTGTTTGCAATGTTCGCCGGCTTCTACTTCTGGTGGCCAAAGTTCACCGGAAAGATGCTCAATGAGCGCCTTGGAAAGATCCACTTCTGGATTCTTTTCATTGGTTTCCACACCACATTCCTGGTCCAGCACTGGTTAGGTGTTTTGGGTATGCCTAGAAGGTATGCAACCTACCTACCCGAGGATGGATTCACCGAAATGAACCTGATCTCGACCGCTGGAGCAGCTCTCTTGGCGCTATCGATGATTCCGTTCTTCTTCAACGTTTGGATCACTCACCGCACCGGCAAGATGGTGGAACTGAAGGACCCTTGGGGCTATGGTCGCTCTCTTGAGTGGGCAACCGAGTCCCCACTTCCTCGCCACAATTTCCACTCGATTCCAAGAATTCGTTCGGAATCGCCAGCGTTTGATTTGAATTACCCAGAGCATGCAGCTCCTGAGGCGAAGGCTTCATATAGCAAGGAGGGCATCAGCTAATGCGTTCCAACATCGTCTTGCTGCTGGTAATGGCAGCGTATTTCACTGTCGCTGACATCGCCTATGGCATTTGGTCTTACCTTTACTTTGGAGCCGTGGAGCCTATTGGAACGGCTGCAATGGGGTTGCTGGTAATCCTTTCTCTCTTCATTGCTTTTTATCTCTACAGCGGCATGCGTCGTTCGGCACAACTGCCTGAAGACAACCTCGAGGGTGAAATTGCAGATGACTCAGGTGAGGTTGGCTTCTTCAGCCCTTGGAGCTGGTGGCCACTGATGCTTGGCCTTGCAAGCGCTATTGCTTTCGCCTCATTGGCTGTGGGCTGGTGGCTCACATACATCTCAATCCCATTTGCTTTGGTTGCCGTTGTCGGATTTGTTTTTGAATACAGCCGAGGAGCACACGCTCACTAGATGGCAAGCAATCCTGTACTGGTTGTAATAGACGCTCAGAAGGGTTTTGCTGACTCTGACTATTGGGGGAGTGGCGCGAACCCGAGCGCCCTCACAAACATCCAGAAGCTAGTTAGTCGTTGGCAGGAACTTGATTTCCCAATCGTGATCGTGAAGCACAATTCCAAATCACCTGACTCACCACTATTTCCAGGAAACACTGGAAATCAGCTAGTTGACTTCCTCTCAAGCGCAGGTGAGGTGACAATCCAAAAGAGTGTGAACTCAGCATTCTATGGAACTCCGGACCTTCGTCTCTGGCTTGACAGGCGTAATTTCAGACAGCTTGTAATCTGTGGAATCACAACTAATTTCTGTTGCGAAACAACGGCCAGGATGGCCGGAAACTTGGGGTATCAAACTAACTTTGTGCTTGACGCCACCGACGCCTTTGATCTGGTTGGCCCGGACGGTCAGGCTATCCCTGGTTCGCAGGTGATGGCAATGACGGCAGCCAACTTGGATGGTGAATTCGCGCATGTTATTACGACCCAGAAGCAGCTGGATCTCCTCGAAAATTAGCAAGTAACCAGTTCATTCTGCTGGGCATAAAAAACAGGTCTGGCTATTGGCCAGACCTGTTTTTCCTAATACTTACTTGGCAATAGCCTTTGGCTTACGCTTAGCCTTCGGCTTAGCTTCAACCGCTGGCGCATGATCAGCATGAGCTAGCTCGTATTCAGCCTTGGACACTGGCGCAATGCGGTCCTCGAAGTAAAGCTTCGAGAATGCGGAGCGGAGTCTGTTGCCTACAGTGATCTTTCCTGAGCTATCAGGCCTTGGAAGGATCGGCTCGTACTCCTTGAAGTCAACCAATTTCCACAGTTCATACTTGTCTACTGGCTCGTGAACCTCGATGTATTCACCGTGAGGAAGCCTGACAACACGACCGGTTTCACGGCCATGAAGTACCATCTCGCGATCCTTACGCTGAAGCGATAGGCAAGCGCGCTTGGTTACCCAGTAAGCGATAACTGGACCGATGATGAGCAAGATCTGCATGGCAGTCAACACCTGGTTCAGCGACATCTGGAAGTTTGTCGCAATTAGGTCAGTTGACGCTCCAGCCCAGAGGACTCCGTAGAAGGTGACTCCAGCTGCACCAATTGCAGTGCGGGTAGGAGCATTTCTTGGTCGGTCTAGAACGTGGTGTTCACGCTTGTCCTGAGTAATCCAATTCTCAATGAATGGGTAGGCAGCCACAAGGCCTAGGAAGAGCAGTGAGACTACCAGTGGGACCATGACGCCCATCGGAATAACAAATCCGGCAATCACGACGTCCCAACCAGAGGGTGCCAAACGCAGGGCACCATCAAGCCATCCGATGTACCAGTCAGGCTGAGTTCCGGCTGACACTGGTGATGGGTCGTAGGGTCCGTAGTTCCAGATTGGGTTGATGGTGAATGTTGCTGCGATCGCGGCAACCACACCAAAGACTAGGAAGAAGAATCCTCCGGCCTTGGCAACGTAAACAGGCATCAATGGGTAGCCGACCACGTTGTCATCGCGACGTCCCGGTCCTGAATAGTGGGTGTGCTTGTGAATGACAACCATCATCAGGTGAACACCGATCAGAACAATGATCAGAGCAGGCACAATCATGATGTGAAGGCTGTAGAGCCTTGCAACAACCTCGGTGCCCGGAAACTCGCCACCAAAGAAGCCAGAGCTAACAGCAGGACCGATTAGAGGAATACCCTTGATCATTCCGTCAATGATCCTCAATCCATTTCCGGAAAGTAGGTCATCTGGAAGCGAGTACCCGGTGAATCCAGCAGCCATTCCCATCAAGAACAGTAGGAAACCAACTACCCAGTTCAGTTCACGAGGCTTTCGGAACGCACCTGTGAAGAAAACTCTCAACATGTGGAGTCCAGCCGCTGCTACGAAGAGCAATGCTGCCCAGTGGTGCACCTGTCGCATGATTAGGCCACCCCGAATGTCAAAGCTGATGTCCAAGCTGGATGCATACGCAATGGACATCTGAGCGCCCTTTAGGGGTGCGTAGCTTCCGTCATAGTGGACCTCAGCCATGGATGGCTGGTAGAAAAACGTCAGGAATGTGCCTGAAAGAACCAGAATTACAAAGCTGTAGAGCGCAACCTCACCAAGCATGAAGCTCCAGTGGTCTGGGAAAACCTTGCGGCCAAAGCCCTTGAGCACTGCACCGACACTGAGGCGCTCGTCTAGGTAGTTAGCTGCTCCACCGACAAAGCCTTGCTTTTTCTCTGCTGTGTTAGTCATTACTTCCTCATATCCCAGAATGAT
>CAZBTW010000046.1:0-6571 GCA_964494925.1 uncultured Aquiluna sp. | reverse complement strand
TGGCCTCGCCTTGCACACGATTGATGTCTCGGGTTGCTGGAATTCCAGCAGAGGTCATTGCAATAAACAACATTTTTGACTTGGGTGAATTGGGAGAGAAGCTGCAAGCAAGCCTTGGATAGGATTGCAAAATGACTACTCCTGCAGCTCCTGGCTCCACCGAAAGAACCGAACTCAAGCGCCTGAGCTACAAAGCTTCTGGGAGCGTTGAAGACCTCTACCGAATTCTCGATGACAACCTGGTTGCCCATGTTGGCGTGGTTATCGATGGATCACCACTGGTGATTCCAATGGCCTATGGCAGAAGTCAGGACAAGATTTATCTGCACGGATCCTCCGGTTCAAGGCTGATGCGCCACCTAGACACCCAACCCGAAGTCTGTATTTCAATAACTGAATTGACTGCACTAAAAGTGAGCAGAAGCAACTTTAATTCTGGAATGCATTACCGGTCTGTGATGATCTTTGGAAATGCGACTCTGGTCCCAGATGACCAGAAAATGGAAGCCCTGGATGTTGTAAGCGATGCCATGATTCCAGGGAGAGTTTCAGAGGCCAGGCCCAGTACAAAAAAGGAAGTTGCCGCCACAATCATCATCGCGGTTGACCTAAACGAAACCTCTGTGAAGATTTCGACCAACGAGGTTGATGATCCCGAGGAGGACATGAACCTGGGCTATTGGGCTGGCATCGTTCCATTCCGAACAATTGCCGATGCTCCGATCCCTGCGGATAGCGAGTCAGCTGGATTAGAGGTGCCGGCGAGCATCAAAAACTTTATTGCAAAGCGTTCAGGGTAGTGGTTGCAAAGTCCTTCAGCTTTTCTAAAAGTGCAGCTGCGTCATCTTTGGAAGCTCCAGTTGCCTGCAGGTAACACTTGAGCTTTGGCTCGGTGCCAGAGGGTCTAATGATCACCTTGAGGTTTTTGTTGCTAAAAATCAGGGCGTCAGTCTTCATCGAGTCAGATCTAGTCGAATAGTCCTCTAGCTCCACTTTGAGACCGGCAATCTCGGATGGTGGCTCATGGCGCAATGAACTGGTGATTTTTTCAATTGTGCTCAGGTCTGTGACCCGAATTGAAACCTGTCCGGTTGCTGTGTGTCCAATTAGTTCGGCCAATTCATCCAGTTGGGAAATCAGTGTTGCGTTTCTCAGGGCGAGCTTTGATGCCATCTCAGCAATTATGAGAGCGGCAGTTATTCCATCCTTATCCGGAGTGAAATCAGGGTCCACGCAGTAGCCGAGGGCTTCTTCGTAGCCGAAGTCCAAATCCTTGACCTTTGAAATCCATTTGAATCCAGTGAGGGTCTGTTTATAGTCCACCCCATGGTAATCAGCCAGTGCGCTTAGATCGGCCGAGACAATTGAATTTGCAATTACCTTTGAATTGGGAGCCAATTCGTTTGCTAGCAGCATGCCCACCTGATCTCCAGTAAGCATCTGGTAGTGCCCATCAAGTAATTCGCCGACGGCAAGTCGATCGGCATCTGGGTCGTTGGCAAGAATCAAATCACTGCGGTTTTTCTTGGCGGCTTCAAAGCTCTGGTCCATCGCTCCGGGTTCTTCCGGGTTAGGAAAGCTCACAGTTGGAAACAAACCATCTGGCTCCTGCTGGGAAGCAACCGGCGCCAGGTGAAATCCGGCTCTGTCCATCAACTGCTTCACCACAAACCAGCCGACGCCGTGCAGGGCGGTGTGAGTGATTGCAACATTTCTTCTTCGCTCGATGTCGATCTGATTCATGGGAATCAACTCAAGAGCGCGCTCTAGATATGCATCGATTTCAGCTTCACCAATTACCTTGTATTCAGTGCTTTTTTCAAGCTCTTGAAAAGTTGTTCGCTGAGCGGTCTTGGTTATCAGAGCTGCAATCTCGGCATCCTGGGGGCTGGTCAACTGGCTCTGTCCAGTTGGACCGCCAAGGTAAACCTTGTAGCCATTGTCTTTTGGAGGATTATGGCTTGCAGTCACCACCACAGTCGCACTCGAAGAGATTCTTCTTCCGGTAAAAGCAGCAACTGGAGTTGGCACTGCTCGGTCAAATAGCAGAGCCGAAATTCCGTTTGCCTGGAGAATTTCGGCACTGTCTTTGGCAAAAATGTCGGAATTTACCCTTCCGTCAAAGCCAATCACGACCGTGAGGTTGCCGTCTCTGTCGATGTAGGTCTCTTTATTCTGATTTAGAAAATCTGCCAGCCCCTGAGCGGTTTGACCAACCACCACTCGATTCATGCGGTTTGGACCAGCACCCAGCTCTCCCCGAAGACCGGCGGTACCAAAGGAAAGCCTCTTGCCAAACCTGGCCTCCAGGCCTGAAATATCTTGCACTTCGATAAGTGCCTCAAGTTCGGCACGCGTTATCGGGTCTGGGTCTTGTTCTAGCCAGGCTTTGGCTGCTGAAATGTAATCCATTAGAACTTGACCACAATTTCAGCCAGCAATTTTGAAATTCGGTCCTGGGCATTCTGCCCAGCTTCGATAACCTCGGCATGACTCAGAGGAGTCTTCTGGATGCCGGCGGCCAAGTTTGTGATGAGAGACATTCCAAGCACCTCCATGCCTGACTCCCTGGCAGCAATTGCCTCTAGGGCAGTTGACATTCCCACGATGTCACCACCGATTGTTTTTGCCATTTGAACCTCAGCTGGTGTCTCGTAGTGAGGTCCGCGGAACTGCACGTAAACACCCTCATCTAGGCTTCCATCCACCTCTTTTGCCAGGGCCCTAAGTCGTGATGAGTAGAGATCGGTCAAGTCAACGAATGTCGCTCCCTCAAGTGGGCTTGCCGCTGTCAGGTTGATGTGATCGGAAATTAGAACCGCAGCTCCACCTGCCCACTCAGGGCGGATTCCACCGGCACCATTGGTTAGAACCATGACCTTGGCGCCAGCCTTTGCAGCGGTCCGGACGGAGTGAACGACCGCCCTGACTCCGTGGTCCTCATAAAAGTGAGTCCTGGCTCCAATTACCAGGGCGAACTTACCGTTTGGGAGTTTGATTGAACGAAGTGAGCCAACGTGACCAACTACTGCCGGCTTTGAAAACCCGATGATTTCAGAGGCTGGAATCTCGCTGACTGTTTCTCCCAATAGGTCTGCGGCCTTTGACCAACCGGAGCCTAGGGTCAGGGCGATGTCGTGGTTTTCAATTCCTGAAATCTCTCTGATTTGATCGGCAGCTTGGCTGGCAATTGCAAATGGGTCAACGTTGTCTTCGTTCAATGGATGAGTCATAAAAATCAGTTTAGCCAAGTAATTAGGTGGCAAGTTGGTGGAGAATAGGTCCGTGATCGAATCAAAAATGACCAAGCACCGGATCGTCATCATTGGAGGCGGACCGGGCGGTTATGAAGCTGCTAGGGCCGGTGTTCAACTGGGTGCTGAGGTCGTCCTCATTGAGGAAAATGGCATTGGCGGTAATGCTGTGCTCACCGATGTTGTGCCCTCTAAGACTTTGATTGCCACTGCTGAGACAGCCCAGCGCGTTGCCCTGGCAAATACTCTCGGGGTTAACTTGAGTGTTGACGGCAAGAGTGTTAGCCCGGAGATCACAATTGATCTTGAGGCAATCAACCAAAGATTGCTGGAGCTTGCAGCTTCGCAGTCAGAGGACATGCTTGAGACCCTGCAGCAAGAGGGCGTCATTGTGGTTGCTGGCCGAGGAAAAATTGACGGCAATCACCACGTAGTGATTACTACAAAGGATGGTAAATCCCAGAAGATTGAGGCAAAAACCATCATTGTCGCAACCGGAGCTAGACCACGTGAGCTTCCCCATGCCGCCTGTGACGGCAAGCGAATCTTGAACTGGAAGCAGCTCTACACAATTGCTGAAATCCCTGAACACATGATTGTGGTTGGTTCTGGTGTGACCGGTGCTGAATTTGCCTCTGCCTATCTAGATCTTGGAAGCAAAGTAACTCTGGTTTCCTCAAGAGACAAAGTGTTGCCAGGCAACGATGAGGACGCGGCCGAATTGATTGAAGACGTGTTTGCTCGCAAGGGTATGCAGTTGCTTCGCAACTCAAGAGCAAAGTCGGTAAAAAACCTGGGTGAGGCAGTCTTGGTGACGCTGGAGGATGGGACAACCGTTGAAGGTTCCCACTGTCTAATGGCAGTCGGTGCAATTCCCAACACCGCCGGGCTAGGTCTCGAAGAGGCAGACGTGAAACTCAACGAGACCGGTCACGTGATCTCAAATAAGGTTGCTAGAACCTCGAGGGCCAATGTTTACGCAGTTGGTGACTGTTCAACGGCAATGCCATTGGCTTCAGTCTCGGCCATGCAGGGCCGCACTGCGGTCTATCACACGATGGGCGATGTTTCAGCTCCCACCAGGCTCAGGAATGTTGCCTCTAACGTTTTCACCTCCCCAGAGATTGCATCTGTTGGTTGGTCACAGGCCGAAATCGAGCAGGGCTTGGTTCGCGGTGAGATCCACAAGGTGATGCTGGAAACTAATCCTCGAGCCAAGATGGATGGCGTCAGCGAAGGCTTTATCAAACTGTTTGCATCGGTGGGGTCTGGCACTGTGATCGGTGGGGTAATTGTTGCGCCAAGGGCTTCAGACCTGATTTATCCGATTGCAGTAGCAATTGAGAATCGTCTTACGGTTGACCAGTTGGCTCGCACCTACACTGTCTACCCGTCAATTTCTGGATCAATCTCAGAGGCTGCCAGCGCACTGCACCAGCCAATCGACTAACTAGTCGGTTATTTCCAGAATCAGTGTTCCAGCTGAGATCGTTGAACCGACCTCAACGCCAATTTTTGAAACAATTCCATCCCGGTGAGCTGTGAGCGGCTGCTCCATCTTCATGGCCTCCAGCACAGCCACCAGATCACCCTCTGCCACCGTTGTGCCAACTTCCACTGCCAGTTTCACAACCGTTGCCTGCATCGGGGCTAGCAGGGCATTTCCCTTGGCACCGGTGTGACCGGAAGTGTGAGAGCTGGTCTTACGCTTCGGGGCATGACCTTGAGCTGAGCCAATTTCGCCCACCAGAAGGCGCTTTGGTACCGAAACCACCAGGCGCTTTTCGGCAACTTCCACCACCACATCATGGCGAGCTTCCGGAGTTGGAAGGGGCTCTTGAGCGCCACTCCATGGCTCGATGTTGTTTTCCCACTCGGTTTCTATCCAGCGGGTGAAAATTTTGAATTTGTTGCCGTCACCAATAAAGGCCGGATCATCCACGATTGCTCTATGGAATGGCAGCACTGTCGGTAATCCGTGGACCTGCATCTCGGCTAGTGCTCTGCGGGATCTTGCCAATGCTTCGGTTCGATCCTTTCCAGTCACGATCAGCTTGGCCATCATTGAATCGAAATTGCCTGAAACAACATCACCCGAAACCACTCCAGAATCGACTCTTACCCCGGGTCCCGAGGGGGCAATGAAGTGGTGGATTGGTCCTGGAGCCGGTAGGAAGCCGGTTCCGGCATCTTCGCCGTTGATTCGGAACTCAAACGAGTGGCCTCGGATCTCCGGGTCAGAGAACCCAATCTCTTTACCTTCTGCAATCGCAAACTGCTCCCGAACCAAATCGATTCCGGTCACCTCTTCAGTGACTGGGTGCTCCACCTGAAGTCTGGTGTTTACCTCTAGGAAGGAGATCGTGCCATCCGCCGAGATCAGGTATTCACAGGTGCCGGCGCCGACATAGTGGGCTTTCTTCAGAATCGCCTTCGAGGACTCATAAAGGGAGGCAATTTGGTCCTCGGTTAGGAATGGGGCCGGAGCCTCCTCAACCAGCTTTTGGTGCCTTCGCTGCAGCGAGCAGTCCCTGGTTGAAACTACAACAACGTTTCCGTGCTCATCTGCTAGGCACTGGGTCTCCACGTGCCGAGGTTT
Organism: uncultured Aquiluna sp.; assembly: GCA_964494925.1. GTDB lineage: Bacteria > Actinomycetota > Actinomycetes > Actinomycetales > Microbacteriaceae > Aquiluna. The sequence continues at coordinate 718 of CAZBTW010000046.1, read as the reverse complement.
GTCCAGGTATTTTTCTAGGAAACATTCACCGCGACCAAAGGCAGCTACTGCCTCTCTGGTTGCAGACTCAAAAAGCTCTTTTACTTCAGATGCTTCCCGAACGATCTTAATTCCTCGACCGCCACCGCCATAGGCGGCCTTGATGGCAACCGGCAGTCCGTGCTTGGCCACAAACTCTTCAACCTCAGCCACGGTTTGGACTGGCTCGATTGTTCCTGGAGCAAGGGGAGCCCCCACGGACTCGGCAATCTTCCTGGCAGAGACCTTGTCACCCAAGCTTGAAATTGCAGCCGGTGGAGGTCCAATCCAAATCAGGCCAGCATCAATTACGGCCTGGGCAAAGTCAGCATTTTCGGAGAGGAAACCATAGCCCGGGTGTACGGCGTTCGCCCCAGAGCGCTTGGCCACTGAAATCAGCTTGTCGATGACCAAATATGTCTCGGCGGCGGTCTCGCCAGCTAGGTTGTAGGCCTCATCGGCAAGCTTCACATGCTGCGCATTTCTATCACCGTCGGCATAAACCGCAACCGTCTGAATGCCGGCATCGGCAGCAGCTCGGATGATGCGGACTGCAATTTCGCCGCGGTTGGCAATCAGCAGCTTGAGAATCTTGCGCTATGTCATAATCCGATAGCTTATTGGCAGAATAGGTGGCAGATTTATAACCAACCTACAAAAAAACCAAATATCTGTAGTGATTATCTCCAGAGGTCTTGGT
>CAZBTW010000045.1:0-6646 GCA_964494925.1 uncultured Aquiluna sp. | reverse complement strand
TAGGTGCCAGAGACGCTGACCTGTCGCCATTCATTGGGATATGTGCCATTTTCGGCGGGAATCCATTCGAGCTCGGCAAATTCAACCGGGGTCATCTCATAATTTGCTATCACCTGATTGATCTTCTCAACACGATCTTCTCGTCTGGAAAACTGCCACCAGCTCAACAGAGTGGTTATCAGAGCAAACAGAACAACGAGAGCCAACCATGGGCCCCAGCGCTTAAGAGTTGCTTGATTCAAATGGCTCTTCTCTCAAAAAGAAATCTCTTGCTGAAAGGTAGTCAATCAGAAATTCTCGGTGGTCTTTGCAGGCACCCCAGGTTTTTACCCGATCTTCCATGTGAATTTTCGGGTTGCGCCAAATAATCAGGTGCTCGGTTTGTTCGGAGCAGCCGGCGCGAGAGCACTTGGAATCAGTCATCAAACTTGAATTGGTCAGCCTTGATGGTCATTTTTGGTGCCACGGCTAGGTTGCTTGACTGTTTAGGTGCACCCTGTGCGTTGGCCAGCACCACGGCAAAGTAGGGCAAGAAGACTGCCAAAGCAAAGAATATCCACATGAACACCCCTTGCGTGAAGACGCCAAGCACGATGCAGACCATCCTGACGGACATAGCAACCGTGTAGCGCACCATCCTGGTGCGCCGCTCGTCCTCGGGGCTTTGCTCAAGCGAGGTGGCGCTTTGCCGTTTACTCAAGTGTCACCATTCATTCGTATGCGAAATAACTAGACTGTGGTATTCATAACGCTCAATAGTCAATGGTATTCCCGCAAGGAGTAAGAAAAATGGAATCAGCCAGAACTGTCTTGGTAACTGGAGGTAATCGCGGCATTGGCTATGCGATCGCCAAGGAGTTCATTGACTCCGGATTTCAGGTGGCCGTGACCGCCAGATCCGGAACAGGACCAGAAGGCTCGATGACTGTCACCGCCGATGTGACCGACTCTGAATCACTTGATGCCGCAATTGCCGAAGTCGAGACAAAGCTTGGTCCAATCGAGGTATTGGTTGCCAATGCCGGCATCACCAAAGACACCCTGCTTCTAAGAATGAGCGATGAAGAATTTGAAAGTGTTGTCAACACAAACTTGAACGGTGTGTTCAGGGTTGTGAAGCGAGTCACAAAATCTATGCTGAAGCAAAAATTTGGTCGCATTATCCTGATCGGCTCTGTGGTCGGATTACTTGGAAGTGCTGGGCAGGTTAACTACTCAGCAACCAAGAGTGCTCTTGTGGGAATGGCCAGATCTATCACTCGAGAGATTGGCAGCCGCAATATCACAGCCAATGTGGTTGCACCAGGCTTCATAGACACCGACATGACTGCAGAACTGGGGGAGGAGTTAGCAAAAAGCTACCGGGAGCGGATTCCGGCTGGACGTTTTGCGAGCCCAGAAGAGGTTGCCAAAGTCGTTAGGTGGCTAGCAACCGATGAGGCCGCCTACATCTCTGGGGCAGTAATACCAGTTGATGGTGGCCTCGGCATGGGTCATTAAGTAGTAGCGTATCTAGGACAGAACCGAGGAGTTATCGTGGGTATTTTGCAGGGTAAGAAAATCTTGATTACGGGTGTACTAACTGAGGCATCAATAGCCTTTTCGGCAGCTCGTTTGGCTCAAGAGCAGGGTGCCGAGGTGATTCTAAGCTCATTTGGTCGCATGCTACCGATCACAACCAAGATTGCAGAGCGCCTGCCAAACCCCGTGAAGGTTATTGAGCTCGATGCGACCAATCAAGAGCATCTTGATGGTCTAGCCGAGACCCTAAAGGCAGAAATTGGGCAGCTCGATGGAATTGTCCACGCGATTGCATTTGCTCCGCAGACAGCACTTGGTGGAAATTTCCTTGAAACCGAGTGGTCGGATGTCTCAACGGCGGTTGAAGTTTCTGCTTATTCATTGAAGTCAATTACCACTGCCTGTCTGCCAGTGCTAAATAACCCAAGCTCAGTTGTTGGACTTACCTTTGACGCAACTGTTTCTTGGCCGGTTTATGACTGGATGGGTGTTGCAAAGGCAGCTTTTGAGTCAACCTCTCGCTACCTAGCCAAATACCTAGGGCCTAAGGGAATCAGGGTGAACCTAGTTTCCGCCGGGCCGCTCAGAACTACTGCAGCCAAGGGAATTCCAGGTTTTGCAACTATGGAAGAGCTTTGGACCGACAGGGCTCCATTGGGGTGGGATCTGACCGATACAGAGGCAGCAGCTAAGGGCTTGGTTGCTCTCTTGAGCGACTGGTTCCCGGCTACCACCGGTGAGATGGTCCACGTCGATGGTGGACTGCATTCAACCGGCGCCTAAGGAAGCAGCGAAATAACTTGTGCTAGGTCCCTGGTGGTGATTGAAATATCAGCAACCTCGGCAACGATTGGCTTTGCACAAAAACCGATCGAAAGCCCAGCAACCTTCATCATCTGCAAATCATTGGCTCCGTCACCGATGGCAACAGTTCGCGAGATCGGCACATCCAGCCTGGCTGCGAGCTCCAAAAGCGTGTCGGCCTTGGTCTGGGCATCAACAATCTCGCCACTGACTCGTCCTGTTAATTCACCATCCTGAATTTCAAGTGTGTTGGCCCTCACGAAATCTAGGTTTAGAGCTGATTTCAATGGGTCAAGCAATTGAATAAAGCCACCAGAGACTGCAGCTACCTGGCCGCCGATTTCGTGAACATGATCAATGAGTTCTTTGGCGCCTTTGGTGGGAGTCAAGCTGTGGCTAATTTCTTCAAGGGCGCTCTGCCTGACGCCTTTTAGAAGGGCGACTCTTTCTACTAGAGACTGACTGAAATCTATTTCACCGGCCATCGACCGCTCGGTTATTTCAGCGACCTGCTTCCTGGTGCCAGAGTATTCGGCCAAAAGCTCAATCGCCTCTTGGTCAATTAAGGTCGAATCAACATCAAATACAACTAACAAGGAACTCAAGGTTTAACCAACAGCCCCTTAGTTACAACGGTGATTCCACTGTCGGTCACAGTAAAGCCGCGCTCAATATCGCGCTCTCTATTGACGCCAACGCTAGCTCCATCAGCAACCACCACGTCTTTATCCAAGATCGCCCTGCGAATTGTGCAGTCGCGACCAATCTCTACGCTGTCCAAGACAATCGAGTCCGTCACAAGAGAACGAGAAAAGACCCTGACGTTCGGTGACAGCACGCTTCGTTCGACCACGGAACCTGAAACAACAACTCCGAGCGAGACTATCGAGTCGTTGGTTCTACCCTGATTGCCCTCTGAGTCGTGAATGAATTTGGCCGGCGCCATGTTGATCTGCTGGTTGTAAACCGGCCACTCATCGTTGTAGAGATTGAAAATCGGCATCGTCGAAATCAAGTCCATGTGGGCGTCGTAATAGGAATCGATTGTTCCGACGTCTCTCCAGTAGGACTTGTCGCGCTCTGACGCACCTGGGATTTCATTGAAGGTGAAGTCGTAAGCACCGGCAGTGCCCTGCTCCACGAAATACGGAATTATGTCGCCACCCATATCATGGGAGGAGGTTTCATCAATTGCGTCTCGCTCGATCGCGTCAATCAGGGCTTGAGCATTGAAAATGTAATTTCCCATAGAAACCAGTGCCTGAGAATCATCACCCGGTACCGGCTTTGGGTCGCTTGGTTTCTCTCGGAACTCAGAAATCTTTGTTGGTTGGTCTTTGTCTACTTCGATGACGCCGAACTGGGTCGCCAGCGAAAGAGGCTGCCGGATGGCGGCAACAGTGGCCTCCATTCCCGATTCAATGTGTGATTGCAGCATCTGATCAAAATCCATCCGATAGACGTGATCGGCACCAACCACCACGACGTAGTCAGGGCGCTCATCGCTGAGGGCGTTCATGGACTGCAAGATTGCGTCTGCGCTGCCTGTATACCAACGCTTTCCTAAGCGCTGTTGTGCTGGAACCGATGTCACATAACCACCAATCAAAGGCGACATGCGCCAGGTTTGGGAAATGTGCCGGTCCATGCTGTGGGACTTGTACTGAGTTAGGACAACGATTCTTCTCAGACCAGAGTTGATGAGATTTGATAGCGCGAAATCAACGAGACGGTAGGAGCCTGCGAATGGAACCGCCGGTTTTGCACGGTCCGCCGTCAGTGGCATCAGTCGCTTTCCTTCGCCCCCGGCGAGGACCATTCCAAAAACTCTTGTTCGTCCCATGACTGAATGTTAGTTGGTATCAACCTGCAAGGAAGTAGCATTTCGGTATGCGTGTAGATTTCGTTACCAAAGAGTTTCCTCCACACATCTACGGAGGAGCCGGTGTTCATGTGACCGAATTGGTCGCGGCCCTTGCGGATTTGGTTGACACCAAAGTCCATGCCTTTGGACCCGAGCGTGACCAGCCGGGAGTCATGTCCTACCAGACCCCAGAAAGCTTCAGTGAGGCAAATCCTGCCCTTCAGACTCTAGCCACCGACCTTGAGATGGTCCCAGCCATTCAAGGGGCCGAGATCGTTCACAGCCACACTTGGTATGCCAATTTTGCGGGCCACTTAGCTTCGATGCTCTATGGAATACCACATGTCATTACCGCCCACTCACTTGAGCCATTGCGTCCATGGAAAAAGGAACAATTGGCAGGGGGCTATGAGGTCTCGTCGTTTATTGAGAAATCCGCTTACCTGCAGGCAAGTCGGATTATTGCCGTCTCGGCGGGAATGAGAAATGACATCCTTGCTTCCTATCCGGAGCTTGATCCAGCAAAAGTGACCGTTGTGCACAACGGAGTTGACTCAGACAAATGGTCTCCCATCAATGACCCACAGGTGCTTTCAGATTTTGGCATCGATCCACACAGGCGCTCGGTGATTTTTGTCGGTCGCATTACCCGCCAAAAGGGATTGACATACTTTCTTCAGGCAGTCAGAGAGCTGCCTGAAGATGTCCAGATTATTTTGGCTGCTGGAGCCCCAGACACACCAGAATTGCTAGCTGAGGTTGAGGGCTTAGTGCAGGTTCTGAAGGAGACTCGAACCGGAGTTATTTGGATTCCTGAGCACCTTCCGCAACAAAAACTGGCTGCGCTTTTGAGTTTTGCAGACCTATTTGCCTGCCCATCTATTTATGAACCACTCGGCATCGTGAATCTTGAGGCGATGGCCTGCGGGACGGCAGTTGTTGCCACTGCAACCGGCGGGATTCCTGAGGTAGTCGCTCAGGGTTCAACTGGGTGGTTAGTGCCTATAGATCAAGTCAAGGATGGCAGCGGAACCCCAACCAACCCCAGCAAATTCATTTCTGACTGGGCCAAAACCATGAACCAAGCATTGGATTCCGGGGACCTGGAAGAGTTCGGCAAGGCTGGCCGTCAGCGCGCAGTTGATGAATTCAGCTGGAAAACCATTGCGACTCGCACTCTAGAGGTCTACCAGAGCGCCCTGGGCAGCTAGGCTATTGCGCGTGTCAGAGGTAATCGATCTTCAGAATGTAAGTGTTGTTCGTGGCGGAGCCACGATCATTGACTCGCTGACTTTTCAGGTAAAAGCGAACGAACGTTGGGTGATCATCGGCGCCAATGGAGCCGGAAAAACCACCCTACTGAAACTTTGTGCCGCCCAGATTCAGCCCTCGAGTGGCACAGCCACGCTGCTGGGGCAGCGGCTAGGCAAGGTAAATGTTTTCGAACTTAGAACTCGAATTGGATTCGCTTCCAGTTCGCTAGCGGCCCAGATCCCCAATTCTGAAACGGTTCTGAATGCTGTGATGACAGCCAGTTATGGCGTGACCGGTCGATGGAATGAACAGTACGACGCCATCGATGAGCGTCGAGCGCGCCGAGTACTAGGGGAGTGGCAACTCTCTGATTTCGAAGATCGCCCATTTGGAACCCTCAGCGACGGTGAGCGTAAACGAGTCCAAATTGCCAGGTCAATAATGACCGACCCCGAGATTTTATTGCTGGATGAGCCAGTTGCGTCATTGGATCTTGCTGCTCGCGAGCTCACAATTCAGCTCTTGTCTGGGTATGCCTCTTCGCCAGATGCTCCAGCAATGGTTATGGTCACCCACCACCTTGAGGAAATTCCTGCTGGATTCACTCACGCGATGATCTTGCAGGATGGCAAAGTGATGGCCAAGGGTGAAATTGGGACAACCCTGACATCGGCAAGCATTTCCGAGGCCTTCAGATTCCCGCTGCAACTATCGTTTGAAAATGGCAGGTATTCGGCGGTTGCGTCCTAGACGTCACCACTTTTTCTTGCTAAGCTTTGACGCTGTTGCCGTTTGCAACAAAGACTTGAACTAAGAGGACATCATGCAGGCTGAAATTCACCCAAGCTACGAGCCAATCGTATTTCGCGACCTAGCTTCTGGAGTTTCTTTTCTGACTCGTGCAACAATCACGAGCGACAAGACCATCGAATGGGAAGATGGCAACACCTACCCTGTCTACGACGTGGAAATTAGCTCCGAGAGTCACCCTTTCTACACCGGAAAGCAGCGCATCATGGACTCTGCTGGACGCGTGGAGCGCTTCAAGGAGCGTTACGCAAACTTCGGCTAGAACCTAACTGGCCAACCCAACTCCGCCCGGAATTCCGGGCGGTTTTGCTTTCTCATGAATTCTGCAAAACTCTCAGACTGTTCATCGCTCCATTTGGATTGAGCAAGGTGAAGGTCGGCAATTGGAAGATC
>CAZBTW010000044.1:0-6741 GCA_964494925.1 uncultured Aquiluna sp. | reverse complement strand
CAGATTCCCTGAAGTCATTCGCTGCAACCTCTGACTTAATCTCAACCGAAGATCGAATCAACCACTCGAAGACCTCAGACCCTGGATCAGTAGCCCCAGGGTCGTTTTCAATGGCATCAAGCATTTCTGGTCTTGCTATGAATCCATATTTGGTGACTTCTGCCATCCCTGCCAGCAGTTCATTTCTAGGAAGGCTGTTTAGCGTATCTAGATCAATTACGACGCTATCTGGCATGTGAAATGCTCCCACAAGGTTTTTACCCTCGGAGGTGTTGATACCTGTCTTTCCACCAATAGCGGCATCAACCATGCCAAGCAGAGTTGTTGGGATCAGGACAGATCTGATTCCGCGCAACCAGGTTGCAGCAACAAAGCCTGCGAGGTCAGTTGTGGAGCCACCGCCCAATCCAATCACTGCGTCGTTGCGATTAAACTCCCCTTGACCCATGATTTGCCAGCAGAAGGCTGCCACTTCTACTCGCTTGGCATCCTCGGCGGCCGGAACCTCAGCCATGTAAGTCTGAATGCCAGCATCCTTTAGGTTTTCGGCCAGCAGGTCAGCAGTCGTGGCAAGGGGCTGGGGATAGACGATCAAGACCTTCTTGGAGCCATGTAACGTGTCTGGGATCTCATTGAGAAGTGCCCGACCGATGATCACATTAGATTTCTGCATTTGCCTTTTCCTCAAGTTCATCAAGTATTTGGGTTACTGGTCTCGAATCGGTTCTGACCTGGAATTTGGAGCACTCCCGATAGTAGGGAAGCCTCGAGTCGTAGATTGCCTGCCAATTGCTCGGGTTATCCCGCAACAGTGGCCGCTTCTCGGTGTTCAGAGATTTCAAAACATGGTCCATTGTGGTGTCCAAGAAAATCACATGCCTATTTGCAATCAACTTGCGATTGGAATCAGTAACTACCACGCCACCGCCAGTGGCAATAACTCCACCAACTTCAAGGGCCTGCTTCAGCGCCGCACTCTCCAGCTTGCGAAAATAATCCTCGCCGAAATCGCTGAAGATTTTTGCAATTTGGCCATGTGAAGCGATCACCAGCTTGTCCGTGTCAGTGAAGGGCAATTCAAGTCTCTTTGCCAGACGCTTACCAAGCGTGGTCTTACCTGCGCCCATTGGTCCAATTAGGACAATGGCCCTGGGCATTAGTTGCTGACTATTCGAGACTTGAGTGTTTCCGGAATGCTAGCCAAGTAGCTCTGCAGGTTACGAGCAGTTTCTTGGACTGAATCTCCACCAAATTTCTCCAACACTGCGTTTGCAATGACCAGCGCAACCATGGCCTCGACTACAACTCCCGAGGCTGGAACAGCGCAAACATCACTTCTTTGGTGGTGCGCAGTTGTCGGCTCACCGGTTTCGGTGTCAATAGTCTGCAGTGCTCTTGGCACGGTGCTAATTGGCTTCATGCCGGCTCGAACCCTGACCACTTCACCGTTGGTCATTCCGCCCTCAATGCCACCAGCTCTGTCAGTAAGTCGCTTTACGCCGTCTTCGGAATTGACAATCTCATCATGCGCAACGCTGCCCCTGCGTCTGGTGGTCTCGACGCCGTCACCGATTTCGACTGACTTCATCGCCTGTATGCCCATTACGGCTGCGGCAAGCTGTGCATCTAGCCTTCGATCGGCATGGACGTAGCTACCTAGGCCCGGTGGGCACCCATAGACCAGTGTCTCGCAAATTCCACCAATGGTATCTCCGGTGGAGTGGCAGTCGTCGATCTCGGCCATCATCGCCTCCGATGCGTCCTTATCAAAACATCTAACTGGATCTGCATCGAGTTTCGCTACATCCGCGGGTCCGGGAAGAACTTCAGAAGAATTTACAGCCGTTCCAATCGACACGGTGTGTGTGACAAGCCTTATCCCAAGTTCAGCGAGGAACTTCTGAGCAATGGCTCCCAGAGCCACTCTGGTGGCTGTCTCTCTGGCGCTAGCACGCTCGAGCACGGGCCTTGCCTCGTCAAAGCCGTACTTCTGCATCCCAGTGAAATCTGCGTGTCCAGGACGTGGCTTGGTGAGCGGAGCACCGCGTGCTCCAGTGAGTGTCTCTGGGTCCACCGGTGCAGCACTCATCACCTGCTCCCACTTGGGCCACTCGGTGTTTGCAATTCGTATTGCAATTGGACCACCCTGGCTCAGGCCAAAGCGAATGCCAGCCGACAGTGAAATCACGTCCTGCTCGAACTTCATTCGAGCACCACGACCATAGCCCAGGCGGCGCCTAGCTAGCGCATCGCTCAAATCAGATTCAAGAATCTCGACTCCCGCAGGAAGCCCTTCAATCACACCAATTAGTTCAGGTCCATGTGACTCACCCGCAGTTATCCATCGCAACATGGCTCTATTTTGCCATGTCTAGTGCTGCTCTGATGTCATCTGCGAGTTTTGCCTCATCCACAAGCTCTGTCTGGATGCCCGGGCCATTGAAGATCCGCTGTTGCGCGATGGCCTGCCAAAGCAGCATCTCAAGTCCAGAAATTGAGTTTGCAAAACCCAACTCTGCTCCGGTTTTCTTGTTTGCGTAAGCAACATCGAGAAGGACACCGGGATAACTGGTCTCTGCGGCAATTAGCTCCATGAGTGCGCCGGCGGGCAGTGTGCTGATGACCAAATCCGACGTAAGCGCAGCATTCAAATCACTGCTTTCACACTCAAACTTCCTGGCAAGGACATCAACCTTGGCTTGATCTCTCCCCCACAAACTCAGATCAGAACCCTGAAACGCCTGAAGAGCACTCCTGGCGGTGGCACCGGTACCGAGTACTGAAACAGTGCGAAAGTGCAACCCAGCAACTGCTTTACGTAGCCCGTAGATGTCAGTGTTGTAACCCAGCCAACGACCGTTGTCATTGTGCAAAGTGTTGACTGATCCAACCAGCTGGGCCACTGGCTCAACACAGTCAGAACAACTGAGAGCTTGCTCCTTGAGCGGCATTGTCAGCGACAAACCATTGAACGTGGAGCTGGAGGACAGAAAGCTCTCAAGATCGTTAGTTTCAATACTCACATAGCTATCTTGAAGCCCCAAATGATTCAAAATCACCCGATGAATAACCGGCGACAGGCTATGGGTTATCGGCGAACCTAAGACGGCGTAAGACTTAGCAGACATCGCTTGGATTCTCGCGGCACCATTTGTAGTAAAGCTGGGTGGCTTGTTCATGCTCTGCCAAAGTGTTAGAAAAAACCGTCTCGCCGGTATTCAGGTCGATGGCCACAAAATACAACCATTCCCCAGCTGCAGGGCGAAGTGCTGCCTCAATTGTCAGGGCACCGGGGTTTGTTATCGGCCCTGGGGTCAAACCTGCGTATTCAAAGGTGTTGAAGGGGTTAGTTTTGTCAGCTAAACCCTCTTGAAAGGAATCGAGGCTTCCTTCGTAGCGATACTTGACAGTTTGGTCAGACTGCAGCGGCATACCAATCTCAATCCGGTTTAGGAACACGCGGGAAATCTTAAAGAAATCCTCCGTCAACCGCCCTTCGGACTGAACGATCGATGCCAGAGTCAAAATTTCTAACGAATCCTTTAGCTCGATTTCATACTTTGCAAGCTCTACCTCCATGCGATCCACCATGGAGTCGATGACGGTTGCGGCGTCCACACCTGGGTCGTAACTATAGGTAGCGGGAAAAAGAAAACCTTCGATACTTGGTGCCGACTCAGGCAACCTTGGTAACTGGGCTTCAATGGCGGCTTGGAGGCTCTCAGTCTCCAGTTCCAGGTCTTCTACGAGAATTGGGAGAATATCTGCAACCTGAAGCCCCTCGGGAATCGTTGTTGTAAGCAGGATTCGGTTTTTGCCTTCCAGCAGCAGCGCTAGAGCTGCACTGCCCGAGAGCTTTGTTGGGAATTCATAGCTACCAGGAAACAGAACCAGGTCAACATTTAGCATGTCCCGGTAGATGGAGTCGAAGCTCTTGATGATATCTAGTGCGACCATCTTCCTGGCAACATCTTCACCGGTGTCACCTGTTTCAATTAACAGCACAGTGCTGGGCCCCGGTTCACCCTGATAATCCTCAACTTGAAAACGAGACAGGAAATCCTGAACACTTGAGCCAGCAAATACCAACCCAGTGCCAACAAGCCCCAATACAACCACCACGGAGATCAGTCCAGCAATGAAGGACTTTCTTGAGCGCTTCTGCGCTGGGGCGCCATCTAGATCCTCAAGCACTTACATCCTCCAAACGTTTCCCCGCTAACTCGCCAGCCTTCTCGGAGGCAAGTGCAAACTCTAAGATAACCGCTGCAGCTGCTGCATCAAGTAGTCCTTTTTGACTTCGTGCGTCCCTGCCCGTTTCCCGAAGTGCGGAGGAAGCAGACTTGGTGGTCAGCCGCTCATCGATTAGACGTATTTCTAAGCCGCGCTCGGCCAGCTTGGCCGCAAAATCAATTGCCATTGAAGTGCTTTTGGAGTGCCCACCGCTAAGCGAGAGCGGGAGCCCAACATAGCAACAGCTGGCAGAGATCTCGGCGTAGAGATTTGCAACAGCCTCAACAGATTTTGAATCGTTGGTTAGAGCTGAGTGCGGCAACACCAGAGTGCCGTGCGAAGATGCGACACCGATTCGTGCCAAGCCAATATCTAGAGCGAGTTTCCTCATGAAACCAGCGCGGATGCCGCGCTGAGTGCGGCAGTCAACTTAGAAACGTCGGAACCTCCACCCTGTGCGAGGTCTGGCTTGCCGCCACCGCCACCGCCCAAGATCTTTGAGGCGACTGAGACCAACTCGCCAGCCTTGGCGCCGTTTGCAATCGCAGCAGCTCCTACGGCTGCCAGCACTACCGCAGACCCACTGGCTTTGCTACCGAGGATTACTACCGACTCTTCGCCAATTTCAGACCTAAGTGCCAGAGCTAGGCTTCTAAGAAGTTCAGACGAGTCCAGCTCTACCTCGAGGCTCAGAAGCTTGTAGCTCCCGGCCACTACAGCTGCCTTGGCTAGCTCAGGCACTCGAGACAGCACTTTCGCAGATTCGAGGTCCTGCAGTTTCTTTTCGGCCACTCTCAGTTCGGAAATAAGCTGCGACACTTTGGATTCAAGCTCATCAGGAGCTGACTTGAGTTCCGCAGACACGCGTCTGATGATGTCTCTGTCTGTCTGGAGAGCAGTCAACCCTGGCATTCCAACCAGTGCTTCAATCCTTCTCGAACCAGATCCCACCGAGGATTCCCCTGTGACGCTAACTAGTCCGATTTGAGAGGATCGAGCTACGTGGGTACCACCACAGAGTTCCCGCGACCAAGGACCACCAACTTGCACCACCCGAACTTGCTCGTCGTAGGTTTCTCCAAAGAGAGCAATTGCCCCAAATTCTTTGGCCTGTGCCATGTCCATGTATCTAGCGCTAACTGCCAAGTCTGCGCGAATAGCAAGGTTAGAAACCTCTTCAATCTCGCTCTTGGTTTCGTTGCTGAGTGCCTGACCCCAGGCAAAATCGAGTCGCATGTAACCAGGTCGGTTGAACGACCCTGATTGCAGTGCCTGTGGTCCTAGGACCTGGCGAATCGCGGCATGAACCACATGGGTTGCGCTGTGAGCCTGGCAGGCCCCCAGGCGCCACTCTGGGTCTACTATCGTCTGCGCTTTGTTGCCGACAGAAACTTCCCCGACCGAAACCCTCACTCGATGTGCGAAGAGTCCCTTTACAGGCTTCTGAACGTCTAGAACATCGAGCACGAAACCGTCGCCTGTAATTTGGCCGGCGTCGGCGGCCTGACCACCGGATTCGCCATACAACGCAGTGCGGTCAAGAAACACCTCACCAATTTGGCCCTGCGTAAGTGAACCAACCACTTCGCCCTCGCGAACTAGTCCGATCACATTAGCCTCTGTAGTCAGAGCCACGTACCCGACGAAATCGGTTGCTCCAAGAGATCTAACTTCGCTGTAAACCTGAAGCGAACCGCCAGCCAGTTTCTTGTCCTTAGCGTCCTGCTTCGCACGATCCTTTTGTTCCTGCATCAGCTGATTAAAGCCCTCGCGGTTTACTTCCAACCCATTTTCCTGGGCAATATCCACCGTGAGGTCGATCGGGAAGCCATAGGTGTCATGAAGCAGGAAGGCCACTTCACCCGGAAGGATGCCGGTTGCACTTGCCATCGCCTGTTCTAGAGCAACTGTGCCCGTCTCCAGTGTCCTGGCAAATCCAGATTCTTCAGCTATCGCGAGGCGTAAAACTCGCTCAAATTCACCGGCCAGTTCTGGATAAGCCTCGACCATGGCATCCTTGCTAGCAGTAAATAGCAGTTCAAAGCTTGGTTTCGATACGCCCAAAAGCCTGAGCGCACGAACTGACCTGCGAAGAAGTCTTCGAAGAACATATCCTCGACCCTCATTGGCAGGCGTTACACCGTCGGACATAAGCATTAGCGAGGATCTAATGTGATCAGCGATCACGCGCATGCGAACGTCATCCTGCTCGTCGGCACCATATTTTTTGCCACTGAGCTCAGCGGCTAAATCAATAAGAGGTCGAATTTGGTCAATCTCATAGATGTTCTCAACGTCTTGAAGGATGAAAGCAACTCGCTCAAGACCCATGCCGGTGTCAATGTTTTGCTTCGGCAGTTCTCCTAAGATTTCGAAATGATCCTTGGTGCCACCGTCTGCGCGCTCATACTGCATGAACACTAGGTTCCAGATCTCGATGTACCGGTCTTCGTCGGCAACCGGACCACCCTCTAGGCCATAGTCGGGACCACGGTCGTAATAGATCTC
>CAZBTW010000043.1:0-6830 GCA_964494925.1 uncultured Aquiluna sp. | reverse complement strand
TATTTGCCCACGGCGATCACTTCACTGCCGGACTTGACCTAAATGACGTCGGACCAAAGCTTGCCGCAGGCAAGCTTCAAATGGTTCCGGAAGGCGGTCTTGACCCATGGGGCATGAGCACCAAACAGGTTTCGAAGCCGGTTGTGATGGCTACTCAGGGAACTTGCTTCACGCTTGGTGTTGAGCTGGCACTTGCCAGCGATGTTGTGATTGCTGCCAGCAACAGCAAGTTTGCCCAGCTAGAGGTCTCCAGGGGCATCATGCCCTTTGGTGGTGGAACGATTAGATTTCCGCAGGTAGCTGGGCATGCAAATGCCATGCGTTACCTATTGACCGGTGACACCTTTGATGCCGCCCAGGCGCATCAGATGAGTCTTGTTACCGAGGTCTGTGTTCCTGGCCAAGAGTTTGAAATAGCGCTTGAGGTTGCAAATACGGTTGCCAACCAAGCACCGCTAGCGGTTCAGGCAACCCTGGCTTCAGCAAGAGCAGTAGACCCCGAGCAGGAAAAGAAGCAGGTATTCAGTCGCCTAGGTGCCCTGATGCAGACCAGAGATGTTCAGCGCGGCATGGAGGCCTTCATGACAAAGCAGCCAGCCAAGTTCGAGGGCAACTAGTTTTTGTTTAGTTCAAGGTAATAGTTGCAGTAGTTTTTGTAGGAAACCTCTAAATACACTCTGTCCCGTAATGGTGCGTTTGTGTCCACTCACGAAATTTATTCACAGCTCTAGGAATGCGTAAATATCTGGCCAATACTAGGGTCCGAGGTGAATCATGAATATCAATGAAGACATTCAACTAGACGTAGCTGCAACCGGCGAACGCATTCTGGGCCGCTGGGCAGACATTCGTCGCCAAACAAGAAAAGTGATTGAGGAGCAACAGCTCTTCAAGCAAGAGGGCCTTCCGATGGATAAACATCGAGAGCTGGTCCTAAAACAACTAAAGACCCTGGTTGCCAGTGGTGCCACGCAGTATGGCTTCCAGCCCGAATACGGTGGCCAGATGAATCCCGGTGGCGCACTATCAAGTTTTGAGGAACTGCTATTTGCAGATCCTTCGCTCCAGATCAAGCATGGCGTTCAGTGGGGACTGTTCAGCTCTGCAATTCTGTATCTGGGAACCGAGTACCACCACAAAACCTTCTTGCCTGCAGCGGTGAGCCTGGAGACTCCAGGCGCCTTCGCGATGACCGAAACCGGTCATGGGTCAGATGTTGCTTCGATAGGAACGACCGCAACCTATGACCCAGACACCGAAGAGTTTGTGATTAACACCCCAGACCGTCACAGCTATAAGGACTATCTGGGCAATGCAGCGTTGCATGGTCAGGCGGCTGTGGTCTTTGCCCAGCTTTACACCGGAGGCGAGAACCACGGTGTTCACGCCTTCTATGTTCCGATCAGGAAAAAGACCAAGCTGTTGCCGGGAGTTGGCAGTCAGGACGATGGCCTAAAGGGCGGCCTCAATGGAATTGACAACGGACGTCTTTACTTCGACAACGTCCGAATCCCGAGAACTAACCTTCTAAATCGATATGCAGACGTCACCACCGATGGCACCTACACCTCGGTGATTGAAAGTGCCGGCAGAAGATTCTTTACTCAGCTGGGTGCCCTGGTTCAAGGAAGGGTGTCACTAACCGGTGCGGTTGTGAATGCTCAGAAGCTTGCCCTGGATATTGCCGTTCGTTACAGCCTGGAGCGCAAGCAGTTTGCTGGCGCCAATGGCAGCGAGAAGACGCTGCTCGACTACGGTCGTCACCAGCGCAGGCTATTGCCGCTAATTGCCAGAACCTATGCTCAAATCTTTACCCACCAGGAACTTCTGGATCAGTTTCACCTGGTTTTCACCGGCGAGAACGACACCGATGAATCAAGACAAGACCTCGAGACTGTTGCGGCTGCTTCTAAAGCACTCAGCACCTGGTATGCCCTGGACACAATTCAGGAGTGCCGGGAGGCTTGTGGTGGGCAGGGCTTTATGGCTGAGCACCGACTAACTGGTCTGCGTGCTGACCTAGATGTTTATGTCACCTTCGAGGGTGACAACAACGTGATGCTGCAGCTGGTTGCTAAGCGGTTGCTTACCGATTACGCAAAGGCCTTCAAGTCTCCTGACTTTGGAACCCTTGCCAACTACGTTGCCGGGCAGGTGGGCGAGGC
This sequence comes from uncultured Aquiluna sp., assembly GCA_964494925.1. Taxonomy (GTDB): domain Bacteria; phylum Actinomycetota; class Actinomycetes; order Actinomycetales; family Microbacteriaceae; genus Aquiluna. The sequence goes on along the minus strand of CAZBTW010000043.1, from coordinate 4,665 downwards.
AACCATCAACCGGGGCGGCCTTCGAGGCCTGGCCCAGAAGATGGTTGATTTCGGTTCAACCGCAAGATCGGTTGGATATGTGAAGGAAGAAGAGCACCAGCACCAGTTGCTTGCTGACCGCGTCCACACCATGGTTGCCAAGTTGGCCAACAACCTGAAGCACTCAGGACCAAAGGACAAGGAAAAAGAGGCCGAGCTTTTCAACCGGTATCAAAACGATCTGATTCTGGCAGCCAAGGCTCACGGTGAACTGATTCTTTGGGAGGCCTTCACTTCTGCGATTAAGACCATTCAGGACGAGGATTCAAAGCAGATTCTGACCTGGTTGCGCGATCTGTTTGGATTCTCGATTCTTGAGGAAAACCTCGCCTGGTATTTGATCAACGGCAGGCTCTCCAGCTCCAGGGCAGAGGCAATCACCGAATACATCGACACCCGATTGCTACCAAGGCTAAGACCACATGCCGAGAGCCTGGTCGATGCGTTCCTGCTAACCCCAGGACTGGTTCGCACCACCCTGGCCGCTGACGAGAGAGCACGCCAGCAAAGCCGCACCGAGCTAGTTAGGAAATGATGCAACAGCAAGATGTTTATTTCGTAGACGGAGTTAGAACTCCATTTGGCAAGGCTGGAGAGAAAGGCGTCTACTGGAACACCAGAGCCGACGACCTCATCGTGAAGGCCATGATTGGTCTTTTGGAGCGCCACCCAGATTTGGACAAGGCAGCCATTGACGATGTTGCAATTGCCGCTACCACTCAGCAGGGAGACCAGGGTCTGACCATCGGTAGAACCGCTGCCATCTTGGCTGGTTTGCCGCAGAGTGTTCCCGGGTTTGCAATCGACCGAATGTGTGCGGGGGCGATGACCGCTGTCACCACCACCGCCAGCTCAATTGGTATTGGCGCCTATGACTTGGTTCTGGCCGGTGGTGTTGAGCACATGGGCAGACACCCAATGGGATTCAATGCCGACCCGAACCCAAGATTCCTTTCCGAAAAGCTAGTTAGCCCTGATGCACTGAACATGGGCTGCACCGCAGAGAAGATTCACGATCGCTTCCCACACCTAACCAAGGAACGAGCAGATGCCTTTGCTGTTTCCTCGCAGGCAAAGGCCGCTAGGGCCTACGAAGATAACAGGATTCAGCCCGATCTGATCCCGGTTTCTGCTGGCAGTGAGCAGGGCTGGAGCCTAGTCACCAAAGATGAGTTGATGCGCCCAGGTTCAACCCTGGAGGGAATGAAGGATCTGAAAACTCCATTCCGTGCTCACGGCAAGGTCACCGCAGGAAATGCATCGCCGCTAACCGACGGGGCAACCGTTGCCATGTTGGCCGGCGAGCGAGCGCTGAAAAAGCATGGACTAAAGCCAAAAATGAAGATGGTTTCATTTGGTTTTGCTGGCGTTGAACCAGAGATCATGGGCATTGGCCCAATTCCAGCAACTGAAAAGGCGCTGGAGATTGCCGGTCTAAAAATTGACGAGATTGGCCTGTTTGAAATCAACGAGGCTTTCGCAGTTCAAGTTCTGTCTTTCTTGGACCACTTCAACATTGCCGATGATGACCCAAGGGTGAATCAATACGGCGGAGCGATTGCCTTTGGTCACCCGCTTGCATCAAGCGGTGTGAGACTGATGACCCAGCTTGCCAGCCAGTTTGAGCAACACCCTGAGGTCCGCTATGGCATCACGACCATGTGTATCGGATTGGGTATGGGCGGAACTGTAATTTGGGAAAACACCAATTGGAAGGGCAACTAATGGAGCGCTTTCAGCCACTTTTGACTGATGAAACCGAGGTAATCACCAACTCGTTTGTTTCTGATGTGACCCTGCCATCAGGCAAGGTAATTGCCCTGATCACACTCGATAACGGCAAAGACCACACCAGGCCAAACACCCTTGGACCCCACACCCTGCTGCAGTTTGCAGGGAAGCTTGATGAACTAAAGACAAGGGCTGCAAACAAGGAAATTGATGCCGTTGCCGTTACCGGCAAGCCATACTATTTGGCTGCAGGAGCAGACCTTTCCAAGGTTCAAGAAATCAAGGACCGCCAGGTTGGCAGGTTGATTGCCGAACTTGGCCACTATGCACTTGAAAAGCTCGGAACCCTGGGTGTTCCAAGCTTTGTGTTTATCAATGGCTTGGCTCTCGGCGGTGGCCTAGAGGTTGCCCTAAATGCCAACTATCGAACCGTGAATTCAGCCGCACCAGCAATTGCCCTGCCAGAGGTTTTCTTGGGTCTTATTCCAGGTTGGGGCGGAGCATATCTGCTTCCGAACCTGATCGGAATTAGAAATGCGTTGAAGGTAATCATTGAGAACCCACTGAAACAAAACCGGATGCTAAAGCCTCAGGAGGCTTTGGAGCTGGGCATTGCCGATGTGATGTTTGATTCACCAAGATTCCTAGAAGAGTCATTGGCTTGGGCAGATCAGGTTCTAAATGGCAAGAAGGTCAAGCGCAAGAACGAGCCGGGCAAGGTGGAGAAGGCAACCATTTGGTCACCAGCGGTTGCAATTGCCAGAAAAACAGTTCAGCAAAAGCTTGGAACCGTCCCACTTTCTCCCTACGCAGCACTTGATCTAATCGATGCCGCTAAATCAGGAAACCAAGCGGATGCCTTCAAGCGCGAAGACCAGGCCATTGAGGATCTGATTGCATCGGACCAGTTCCGGGCCTCCATCTATGCCTTCAACCTGGTTCAAAAACACGCCAAGAAACCATCCGGAGCACCGGATAAGTCGCTGGCACTGCCAGTCACCAAGGTCGGAGTGCTGGGTGCCGGGCTAATGGCCTCTCAGTTTGCGCTGCTTTTCTTGCGCAGGCTTGAGGTCCCGGTTGTAATCACTGATGTTTCTCAGGAGCGAATCGACAAGGGCATCGCCTACATAGTCGGCGAGCTGGACAAGCTGGTTGAAAAAGGCAGGTTGTCAACAGATGACCGCAATCGCTATGCCGGAAACATCTCTGGATCACTCGATTACGCAGCATTCAGCGATTGTGATTGGGTGATTGAAGCGGTCTTTGAGGAGCTAAAGATTAAGCAGGAGGTGTTCGCCGAGCTTGAAAAGCACGTTAGCGAAACCTGCATCTTGGCCACCAACACCTCATCGCTTTCCGTTGAACAAATTGCATCAAAGCTTTCCAAGCCGGAGCGAGTTGTCGGCTTCCACTTCTTCAACCCGGTTGCAGTAATGCCACTGGTTGAGGTTGTCCGAGCACCTAAGTCCTCGGATGAAGCGATTGCAACGGCAATGAACGTTGCCAAGAACCTGAAGAAGACCGCGGTCATCACCTCGGATGCTGCCGGGTTTGTTGTTAACAGGCTGCTGGGTTATTTGCTTGGTGAAGCAATGCGTGCAGTTGATGAGGGTGCCAGCTTTGAGCAGGTAGCCGAGGCAATCGCACCACTTGGATTACCAATGAACCCGTTTGATTTGTTGGAGCTAGTTGGTCTAAAGGTTGGGGCCCATGTTTTGGATTCCATGCATGCCTTCAACTCTGATCGTTTCTATGCCAGCGCCAACCTTCATAAGCTTGCCGAATACGGCAAGCTGCTGGAGCGCGATGCCAAGGGAAACATCAAGGGCTATGACAAGAAGGCGATCGAGATTGTTGGCAACGCCAGCGGCAAGGGTCGTTCCAGCGAAGAGATATTTGAATCGGTAAATGTTGGTCTTGCCAAGGAGGTCCACCTGATGCTTCAGGAGGGCGTTGTTGCAACAGCCCAGGACATCGATTTGAGCATGATCATGGGTGCTGCTTGGCCATTCCACCTGGGTGGAATTACTCCATATTTGGATCGATCCGGTGCTAGCCAAAAAGCATTTGGTGGCAGCTTCCACGATCCGATGATTATTGGAGTTAGGGACTAACAGGCCTAGACCACACTCAATTTTGAGTGTAGATTACGTACGTAAACACGTACGTAAGGATTACTGTGGGCATTTCACTGACGGCTTTTAGGCAAAACCTCTATTCCTACGTCAAGCAAGTGCTTGCCGACGAAACCGGCAGCCTCACCATCAACACCAAGGGCGGTGAGGTTGAACTGGTCAATAGTGCCGAACTTCGAAGTCTTCGTGAGTTCCACCACCTCTTTTCGTCCCAGGCCAATGCCGAGCGACTGCTCAAAAGCCTTGCTCGAATCAAAAACGGCGAGTCGGTAGAACTAACTCCCGAAGACCTCAAAAAGATCCAAGAGAGTTAAAACGCCTTGAAGATTGCTTTTGATCGCTCGGGGTGGGATGACTATCAGTTTTGGGCGACAACCGACCCGCAAGTGTTAAAACGAATCAATAAGTTGATTCTTGAGATTACTCGTGACCCAAGGGGCGGAATTGGCAAGCCGGAACCGCTGCGGGGATTTTCGCTAGAGGTTTGGTCCAGGCGCATTATGTTGGAACATCGTCTTGTTTACGTAATAGAGGAAGACCTAATAACTATTGCCTCCTGCCGATATCACTACTAGAAGGGCTTTGCGCCAATCTGAGAGGTGATCTCGTGAGCAATCTCAATTCCACGAATTACCTCTTGGTGAGTGTGGACCTCTGATTCAACTCTGCCTTCTGAAAGATATTTGGCAAACCAGGTTGCCTGGTAGCTGAGGCCCTCGTGACCAGCAATTCCGGTTTGGTCAACCCAGGTGGTTTCTTC
>CAZBTW010000042.1:0-6858 GCA_964494925.1 uncultured Aquiluna sp. | reverse complement strand
CATCTGAGGTCAGCATGAAATCGATCCGCATGCCGTTGTTCTTTGGAAAGCAAAGGTCTTTGTAGTCCCAGTAGGTATACGTGTCTGGAACTAGCTCGCGAACTTTGTCAGTGAGGCCTATTTGCTCAAAAGCACTGAAGGCATCCCGCTCGGGTTCGGAAACGTGAGTTTCAAAAAGGCTCAGGTCATAAACATCGGAATCCAGTGGGGCAACATTGAAATCACCAACCAGCGCTATTTCTAACTCTGGATCCATTTCCAGCTGTTCGGCTGTTGTTGCTGCCAGACGGTCCAGAAACTCGAGCTTGTATTGCATGTGAGGGTCATCAAGCCCTCTGCCATGAGGGACATAGAGCGACCAGATTCTCACGCCATCAAATGTTGCACCCAGCGCCCTGGCCTCAAGCACATCCTTGAACTCCGGCTGGCCTGAAAATGAATGCTCAATGTCTGTAGGTTCTAGGTGATCCCTATAGGCAAAGGCGACGCCGTTCCACTGGTTCAGTCCGTGGGCAATGACTTTGTAGCCAATGGCTTCAAGAGCCGCATAAGGGAACTGCTCAGGCTTGCACTTGATTTCCTGCATCGCCAGCACATCCACCTGGGTGCGCTCCAAAAACTGAGTAATTCGCTCAGCTCTTGCTCTTGCGGAGTTTACGTTCCAGGTGGCGATTTGCATCTCTAAACTCTAACTATGACTTTTACCTCGGAACACAAGCCACGTCTGGTTGAGCTAATAAAGGACCTTGCCGTCGTCCACGGCAAGGTGACACTGTCTTCTGGGCTGGAAGCTGATTACTACGTTGATCTTCGCAGGGCAACCCTGCACCACGAAGCTGCTCCACTGATTGGCAAAGTGATGCTCGAGCTGCTGGAAGAAAACGGGTTTGGTGATGTTCACGCTGTTGGTGGCCTAACAATGGGGGCAGATCCAGTGGCAACCGCAATCCTGCACCAGAGTGCTAGTCAGGGTAAGGCCCTCGATGCTTTCGTGGTTCGCAAGCAGGCCAAGGCCCATGGCATGGCCAGGCAGGTTGAGGGCCCAAGTGTTCAGGGCAGGAAAGTAGTGGTTCTAGAGGACACCTCAACCACCGGCGGCTCACCTTTGACTGCGGCTGAAGCTTTGGTTGCTGCTGGAGGCGAGGTGGTTGCGGTAGCAACAGTTGTGGATCGCGACACCGGCGCTCGCCAGGCAATCGAGGCCGCAGGGTATCCTTATCTAACAGCGATCACGCTAGGTGATCTCGGTCTTTAGAAGAAGGTGAAAGTGCAGCGGAAAGTTGCGCCTTTTGTCCTAACCCAGCTTGCATCTTTTACCAGTGTGACTGCCGGGTCGATGGTGTTTATCGCCATTCCATGGATTGCGCTAGAAATTAGTGGTTCGGCAGCATCTGCCGGTTTAGTTGTTGCACTCACCGCTATCCCGGGTTTGATTGTGATTCCAGTCATAGGCTCGCTGATTGACAAGTTTGGCCGCAGGCGGGTGGCCATCTGGGCGGAAATTGTAACTGCAGTTCTAACCATGATTTTGCCTCTGGTCGCGCTGTTGTTTGGTCTGAATCTGTTTTGGTTGATCCTCTTGGCAACATTGAAGAATGTGATTGCTCCGGGTGGTCCAACCGCAAGGAAGAGTTTGGTGCCGGATGTAGCGATTCCAGCGAAAATGACTCTGGATCGAGCGAACTCGATTCATGAGGCAGTGTTTGCAACCGGCTTTGCATTTGGGCCGGCGCTCGCAACCTTCTGCATTGCCCTGATTGGCTCTGCCAATACGTTTTTTGTGGTGGCCTTCTTTGGTGCTGTGAGCGGTCTGTTTGCAAGCTTGATTCGAGTTGTAGAGCAGCATGAAGAAAACGACGAGACCGAAAAAGAGCCGTTCCTGAAGTATGCGGTTCAGGGATTCAAGGTTTTGTTTGCAACCCCTTCGGTTTTGGTAATGATGTCGGCAATTGTGATTCTGGCTGTTGTCTACCTGCCAACCGAAATGGTTGTTCTGCCTGCCTACTACACCTCACTGGGCGACCCAGAGGGACTTGGGCTACTTATTTCAACGATGGCAGCGGCCTCAATTCTGGGAGCACTGTTTTTTGAGCAGATTCATAAACGTCTTAGCTATTCAACAATTCTTCGTATCGGCATCCTGGGTGTTCCACTGGCAATGCTTCCGATGAGCCAGTTGCCGCCGCAGTGGGCAATGATTGTTGGGGCGATAGTTCTTGGTCTTGCCTGGGGACCACTGCTGCCGCTTCTAAATACCGTGATTCAAAAGAAAATACCGGCCAATAAACGTGGCCGGGTATTTGCTTTGGAGATGGCAATTTGGAATGCCGGTCCGCTTATTTCTATGGTCGCAGTTGGTTCTGCGGTTGATGGCTTTGGTATCAAGCCCACCTACACGTTCCTGGCCAGTTCGGTGATGATTGCCGGAGCAGTTATTTCATTCAACCGTCACATCAAGAAGCTAAATAACTAAAGCAGGTTTGCAACCGAGTCCATGACCTCGGTTGGCCTAAACGGATACTTGGCAATCTCGGCATCATCCGAGATTCCGGTTCTAACCAAAATAGTGTGAAGGCCAGCCTCAATACCGGCAACGACATCGGTGTCCATCCGGTCACCGATCATTGCCGTAGTTTCGGAGTGAGCACCAATTTTGCGCATTGCAGAACGGAACATCATTGGGTTTGGCTTGCCAACAATGTATGGGTCTTTGCCGGTGGCCTTGGTAATCAATGCTGCAACCGAACCGGTTGCCAGCAGCACACCCTCATTGCTGGGACCAGTTGGATCCGGGTTGGTTGCGATGAACTTGGCTCCGGCATTAATGAATCTGGCGGCTTTGGTGAGGCTGTCAAAACTCAAGTTTCTGGTTTCACCGAGAACGACATACTCCGGGTTGGATTCGGTGAAGACGTAGCCGATGTCGTGCATTGCTGAGATCAGGCCGTTTTCACCGATTACATAGGCGGTGCTGTTTGGTGATTGGTGCTTTAGAAAATCTGCGGTGGCAAGGGCTGAGGTGTAGATGAGGTCCTCTGGAACATTCAACCCGCCTGCCTGCAACCTGATTGCTAGGTCGTGGGGAGTGTAAATCGAGTTGTTGGTTAGCACCAAGAACTTGGTGCCCTGACTGGTCCACTTCTCAATTAGCTCGGGTGCCCCTTTTATGGCCTTGCCCTCGTGCCAAAGGACTCCATCCATGTCGGTGAGCCAGCTACTAATTTCAGAACGTTCTCTCATAACCAGAAGCCTAGCTTTAGGCTTTGTGAAGTGAGTGAAGAAAATTTGACCGGAACCCATGAGCAACCCACCTGGGGCGCTGGCCCCTGGCCAGGCAGGCTCCCCGATTCCGCGCACCCAGATTATGAAAAGTTTGATCTGGATCTGCTGCAGCAGGGTGACACCAGAAATGTGGTGGACAAATACCGCTACTGGTCAATGCAGGCCATCGTCGAAGACCTTGACACTCAGCGCCACGATTATCACGTTGCAATCGAGAACTGGCAGCACGATCTGAACATTGGATCAATTGTCAGAACCGCCAACGCCTTCCTTGCCAAGGAGGTCCACATCGTCGGCAATAAGCGCTGGAACCGCCGCGGTGCCATGGTCACCGATCGCTACCAGCACGTCACCCACAGGGACACCGTTGCAAACCTGGTTGAATGGGCAAAGACTGCCGGACCAGACGGTGGGAAGCTGCCGATTATTGCAATTGACAACGTGCCGGGTTGTAAGCAGCTGGAGAAAACCCAACTACCAAAATCCTGCCTGTTCCTGTTTGGGCAGGAGGGCCCAGGACTTAGCCAGGAGGCTTTGGACGCGGCCGATATGGTTTTGGAGATCACCCAATTTGGTTCAACCAGGTCAATTAATGCCTCGGCAGCAGCAGCAATCACAATGCACACCTGGGTGATGCAACACGTTTTTGGGTAGAATCGAAATCGGGTCAGTTACCCAAAGATCCCTGAATTTCTAGAAAGGGGCTTTTCATGCCCGCAGTAGTCCTCGTTGGAGCCCAGTGGGGCGACGAAGGAAAAGGCAAAGCCACCGATCTGCTCGGTGATCGCGTTGACTATGTAGTTCGTTATCAGGGTGGCAATAATGCCGGCCACACCGTTGTGATCGGTGACAAGAAATTTGCCCTGCACCTACTTCCCTCAGGAATCCTGACCCCAGATTGCACGCCGGTAATCGGTAACGGTGTTGTGGTTGACCTAGAGGTTTTGTTCAAGGAAATTGACGGCCTAAACGAAAAAGGCGTTGACACCTCCAAGCTGATGATCTCAGCCAATGCCCACATCATCACCCCTTATCACGTGACCGTAGACAAGGTCTCCGAGCGCTTCTTGGGAAAGCGCGCGATTGGAACAACCGGCCGCGGCATCGGGCCAACCTATGGCGACAAGATGGGCAGGCTCGGAATCCGGGTTCAGGACCTATTTGACCCAAGCATTCTGTTTCAAAAAGTTGAGGCAGCTCTAAACCAGAAAAACGAACTGTTGGTGAAGGTCTTTAACCGTGCAGCAGTGAAGCCAGAAGAGGTCGTTGAACATCTGCTTTCATTCGCAGAGCGGTTGCGCCCAATGGTCCAGGACACCTCATTGATTCTGAACCAGGCCATTGACCAGGGCAAGACTGTGTTGTTGGAGGGTGGCCAGGGAACCCTTTTGGATGTTGACCATGGAACCTACCCATTTGTGACCTCATCAAACCCAACCTCTGGTGGAGCCACCACCGGTAGTGGAATTGGACCGACCAAGATCAGCGGTGTGATTGGTATTTTGAAGGCCTACACAACCCGAGTTGGCGCTGGCCCGTTCCCAACTGAGCTGTTTGATGACATGGGTGAATATCTTCGAACCCAGGGTGGTGAGGTTGGTGTTACAACCGGCCGTGACCGCCGCTGTGGTTGGTTTGATGCTCCAATTGCCCGCTATGCAACCAGGGTCAATGGCCTAACCGATATCTTCTTGACCAAGCTTGATGTTCTAACCGGCATCAAGGAGATCCCGGTGTGTGTTGCCTACGATGTTGATGGGGTTCGGGTTGAAGAGGTTCCGGTCTCGCAATCCGATTTCCACCATGCAAAGCCAATCTATGAAATGTTCCCGGGTTGGGAAGAAGATATTTCAAAGGTAACCAGCTTCGATGATCTACCTAAAAATGCCAAGGACTATGTTCTAGCGCTAGAGCAGATGAGCGGAACCAGAATCAGCGCAATTGGTGTTGGCCCAGATCGCAATGCGACTCTGGTTCGTCACGACATGCTCGGCTAGGGTTTTAGTTTCTAAAAACTCCAAACACTCAAGCCAAAACTGAACGACAATAGTTCTCATGAGTGATCTCACACCTGAAGAGCTGGAGAAAATCCCTTACCCGGATGAAGCCTTCAACTCTTGGGGTGCTGCGTCGGTTGGCGTTGATCCACTTCTTGCCAGCTTCACCTCAAAGCCATATCAACCGGTTAGACCTCACGTTCCCTTCTATCGCTTTCTTTCCTATCCAGATATCTTGGACATGCGAAAAGCCGGCTATGAAATGGAACGGTTCGTGCCGATCTTTGATCGGCTCGAAGACGTTCGCTACCGTGAGGCAATTCAGCTCAGCAACATGCTTCACTACCCAGACCCGATGTCTCCCTGGAGCCCGAAGCGGGCAAGGGAGATTGACCTGGAGGTCAGGGCGCAACTCCATGAGCATGGGCTGGGAGACATGCCAACAATCATCAAGCGTTGCCTAGCAAAGGCCTTCCCAGGAGACACCATCAGCTATCTAAGCGTTGACCTGCTCACGATCTTCTACTGGGCAACAATGGCCGAACTGGCAGATGATTTAGTCTGGCGTTCACCAAACTTAGGCTGGAAAGCCGAATACCTAAGGTTCCCAATTCAGTCACTGGGCTAACCTAGCCACAAGCAAAATGGTGAGGTCCAAACTATGTCCAAAATCAAAAGCGCACTCGATGTGTATGTCGAAAAAATTGAGCATGTTCTTTTAGTTCTGGGTTTTCTGTTTCTAGGTGTTTATGCCTTTCAGGTCTTGGCAGAGCCATCAACTGCAATCTACGAAGTGCTTGATTTAGTTGGCCTTGTCATTTATCTCGTTTTTGCCATTGACCTCTTGCTCAGAGTCATTCACGCGGGGAAAAAGCTTGCGACGGTTTCAGGACTAGTCAACTTCCTGAAGCACAACTGGCTCTCAATCTTGGCTGTTGCTCTCCCGGCTTTCCGGACTTTGAGAGTCTTTGGAGTTTTGCTTGTAATCAGGGGGCTGGAGCCATTCTTTCGATCTCGAGCTTCCCGAGTCGGCCTCATAGTTGGTGTTAGTCTCCCGCTCACACTCTTCACGGCGGCAATTGCCGTTCTCGAAGCTGAGCGCGGTCTACCCGGATCAAATATCAATAGTTTTGGTGATGCAATTTGGTGGTCAATAGCTTCCGTGACGACGGTTGGATATGGTGACAAGTTTCCATTGACGCCAGATGGAAGGTTTGTCGCCAGCATTCTGATGGTGGTGGGCATAGGGTTGTTTTCAGCACTCACTGCACTCTTGGCTGCATGGGTGATGGGCGAACGAAGTCAAACTAAGACAAAGGGAAGTAAGAAATGAGTCAGTGGACACTAAAACTACCTGGTGGAGATCACAACCTAACCACCGAAGAGCTAAGAATGTGGGCAGAGGCCGGCAAGCTCAATGGCGAATCAATTGTTGTTGATCAAAACGGTGAGCACTGGAAGGCCAAACAAATCCCGGGTGTCTTCTCGAATCGCGAGTGGGTTGTGGCGCTGGTTTTGTCTATCTTTGTTGGCCCTTTGGGTGCCGACAGGTTCTACTTGGGCAAAATCGGCACAGGCG
>CAZBTW010000041.1:0-6934 GCA_964494925.1 uncultured Aquiluna sp. | reverse complement strand
CGGAATATCTTGGGCTTTAGCTATTTCGGTGGCAATTAGTGCATCTTTTGAATACTCCGCCCAGGACTGATTTCCCCAGCCATTAAAAACCCAGTTCACAGCCTGCAGGTCTGCGCTTTCGGATCTAACAAATGTTGGGCCACTGTCACGAATCCAGGCGTCATCTAATTCGGCTTCCAGGACCTCTACCTGTCGTGAAACAAGCTTCTTGGCGGTCGCGACATCTTTCGGGTGAACAACCAGCGTTACTTTTTCAAAATCGCTCGCCGCATTGGCAACATTCGCCCAGGTCTTCCTGGCAATTTCTTGGTCTTCGACAGTGTTTCCCAGTGTGTAGCCAGCGTGGGGAAAGGCTAGCCAAGTTCTCTCATGCTTTTCCCACTCTGCTGGCATCAAGTTTTTCATTGCCCTACACCTGGAATGCCGCCATCAACACCCAGCCCACCTTCGCCTCTCGGATTCACAACCGGTTCGGTTAGTGAAGCGTATGTATCTGGCCTCCTGGTGGCAAAAAACGGAAATAGTTCCAGCCAGTCATTTCTCTGATCCAGGTCTAATTCAGCTATCAAAACTTCATCCCCAGATCTTTTTGCCTGGCCAATTACTCGGCCGTATGGATCAACAATGAATGATGACCCGTAGAACTCAACCAGGCCTTCATTACCCCAACGGTTTGGAACGACTATGAATAGTCCGTTGGCAATCGCGTGGCCGACAATGACCTGTCGCCAAAGCGGCTCGGTGTCAAACTCTGGGTGATCTGGCTCGGAGCCAATAGCAGTCGGGTAGCAAAGCAGGTCTGCTCCTGCTAGCCCATAAGCTCTTGCAACTTCTGGGAACCATTCGTCCCAACAGGTCGGCAATCCCAATTTGGGCTTGGCAGGAAGCTCAGGTTCATGAATGCGGTACGGGTCAGTGTTCGGCCCAGGCGCAAAATACTTGTCTTCGAAATACCCTTCCGTCACCGGGATGTGAAGCTTCGGGGTTGAGCCAACCAGTTGGCCTTCAGGCGAAACAACGATTGCGGTGTTTAGGCCCCGGCCATCCTCAGTGTTGACTTTTTGATACAGCGAGGCGTGAATAAAGACGTTGTGTTTCTTTGCCTGTTCAATAGCGAACCTAAATGTTGTCCCGGTTATAAGGTCCTCGGCCGTTTCGTTTGGTGTTCCCGCTGGCAAAGTGTCCGCCGGATATCGGGAAAGTGTTAGTTCTGGCAGAAAAACTATCTCCGCACCTTCATTAGCTGCTGCCTCGATGGCCGAGGCAAGATTTTGTTGGTGGGCTGCTGGATCAGAGTCAAAATGCATCTGGACAGCCGCAACTACCAGCCGAGCCCTAGTCGCGGGCCTGGTTCTCGCTGGAGAACTAAGTGGTTCTGCTTTGGTGATCTTCAAGGTTCACTCCATTGTGTCGAGAATTGCTTCCAGGTCTTCAAATTCGGTCGTTGGATTGACGATTGCAAATCTAGTGTTTGGCTTGCCCAGGTGGCTAGAGGGGACTACAAAAGCCAGTTGTGATTCCAACAGATTTGCAGACCACTCTTCGTAATCTTTTGCTTCCCAGCCAATTCTTTCAAAGACCACCACTGACAACTCAGGCTCTCGAACTAGCTTCAGATTCTTTCTGTTCCTGATTTCGTCGGCTATCTGCTTTGTTAGGTCAAGATTCAGTTTTATTGCCGAACGGTAGGCAGCAACTCCATGGGTTGCCAGTGAGAACCAAAGTGGCAAACCTCTAACTCTTCGGGTCAGATTAAACGCGTAATCAGAAGGGTTCCAGTCATCATTTTGATTCAGGGTTTCAAGATATTCGCCGTGCTGCATGTGGGCAGTTTTTGCTAGGGATGGATTGCGGTAAACCAGGGCGCAGGCATCAAATGGAGAGAATAGCCATTTGTGTGGATCAACTATGAAGGAATCGGCACGTTCCAAGCCAGAATATTTTGGCTTCATCTCGGGTACCAATATGCCAGCTAACCCGTAGGCGCCGTCGACGTGAAACCAAAGATCATGCTTCTTAGCAACATCAGCAAGCTCAGAAAGCTGGTCAATAATTCCAAAGTTTGTCGTTCCACCAGTTCCTACGATTGCAAATGGAAAAAGCCCTTGCTCCTTTGCGGTGGAAATAGCTTCCTCGGCAGCCTGACCTGTGAGTGATCCGGTCGCTGCGGCATCTGCTTTCAACACTTCTACGCCCATGACATTTGCAACCGCCTTGATTGAGGAGTGTGCTTCAGAGCTGCAGATTACGGCCCAATTTTGTGAGCCATGTTTTTGTTTCGCAACATCCCTGGCAACAACCAGCGCCGACAGGTTGCCAAGTGTTCCACCCTGAACAAACACACCTCCGGATCCTTTTGGAAATCCAGCCTCGTCAGCAAGAAGCTCAAGGACCTGATTCTCAACGAATACGGCACCGGCACCTTCGGTCCAGGAGCCCCCATAGATCGAGCTGGCTGAGACCACCAGGTCAAACAGTGTTGCCGCCTCAGTTGGGGCAGCTGGGATAAAGCTTAGAAAATTTGGGTGATCAGTAGAAATGGTTGCAGGAGCCAGGGTTTTTTCAAATAGTTCCAGGGCTGCTAATCCTCCCAGTCCGGCTTCGGTCATTGTGTTGCCGGCGAAGTTTTCAAGGTCAGACTTGGTTTTGGGGCCATCTAGTGGAGCGGGGTTCATGTCCATACGCTCCGAAGCATATTTGTAGATGGCATCCCGAAGCTGGTTATTTGCTTCTGGTTCATGCATTGATTTGGTCATTCTCAGACTCCCTACTGGCACTCCACTCTAGCCAATTGGACCCTTGTGGAAATGATCGAAGACAATGTTGGTGCGAGTGTTTGCAACCGAGGCATTGCTGCTTAGTTGCTCCCATACAAATTCACGAATCGCATCAGAATCCTGGACGGCAACGTGCACGATGAAATCCTCGGCGCCACCAAGAAAGAAAACTTGAATCACCTGGGGGTGCTCTTCCATTTGCTTCATAAAGGTTGCCAAATTAGCCCTGGCTCCGGCACGCAGTGTCACTGAGATCAATGCCTGCAGGTTGAGCCCTAGGGCCTCCGGCGCGATCTCTGCGGCAAAGGACTTTATTACGCCTGTCGAAACCAGGTTGCGAACCCGTCCCAGGCAGGTTGAAGGGGCCAGGCCAACTTCGTTGGCCAGCTCGGCGTTTGAGATCCTGGCATTTTTACCCAGCACACCAAGGATTGAAAGGTCGATTCCATCCAGATTGAAATTTGGTTGAATATTCTGCGGTTTAGTCACCTTGAAACTCCCTTGAGCTGAATAAATGATAGAAAACTGCTGTGATAGTAGAAGTTTATGCAGATAATCACTGCAAATGAGAAATATTTGTCAGAATTCTCTCACTTTTGCATAGGAGAAAAAATGCTGGTTGGTGTTCCAAAAGAAATCAAGAATCACGAGTACCGAGTTGCTCTCACGCCGGCTGGTGTGCATGAACTGGTGGCCAGGGGCCATGAGGTCTTGATCCAGGAAAGCGCTGGCGTTGGCTCTGGATTTACAGATGCCGAGTATGCAGGGGCAGGCGCTGAACTTGCCTCAAGCGCCGAAGAGGTCTGGGCGCGAGCTGAGCTTCTAGTCAAGGTTAAAGAGCCAATTGCCGCCGAGTACCCGCTGATGCGAAAAGGTCAGGTGCTATTCACCTACCTCCACCTAGCAGCTTCCAAAGACTGCACCGATGCGCTGTTGAAATCCGGCACAACTGCAATTGCCTATGAGACTGTCCAGCTTCCAAATAGATCGTTGCCATTGCTGCAGCCCATGAGTGAGGTTGCAGGACGGCTCTCGGCTCAAATCGGTGCCTATCAGCTCATGAAGACCAATGGCGGTTCGGGTGTTCTTATGGGCGGCGTTCCAGGCACCCCCCGGGCCAAGGTCGTGGTTATCGGTGGTGGTGTTGCCGGAACTGAAGCAGCTCTTGTTGCCAATGGCATGGGAGCCGATGTGGTTGTGATTGACCTTTCGATTCCAAGGCTGCGCGAGATCGATGCCAGATTTAACTCCGAGGTGCAGACTCGCTCCTCTACCTCCTACGAAATTGCGGAGCAGCTGCGTGATGCTGACTTGGTGATCGGATCAGTTCTGATTCCAGGAGAGCGGGCTCCGAAGTTGGTAACTGACAAAATGGTCAGTGAAATGAAGCCCGGTGCTGTGCTGGTTGACATTGCAATCGACCAGGGTGGTTGCTTTGAAGGCTCGAAGCCAACCACGCATGACGATCCCACCTTCCAGGTCCACAACGCTGTTTATTACTGCGTTGCAAACATGCCAGGTGCCGTGCCATCAACCTCAACCAGGGCACTGACCAATGCCACCTTGCCGTATGTCTTGCAACTGGCAGGTAAGGGTTGGCAGCAGGCGTTACAGGACGACGCTTCCTTAGCTCTTGGTCTAAACACCCATGACGGGTTCATCACGCATGCGGCTGTTGGGCAGGCGTTTCCTGAGCTGCCCTTCAAGGACACAAACGAACTGATTTAGCGCTTATCCCTGCGGGATCTCAAAAGAGCCAGAATTGCAGCCAAAATAACCAGGCCAATTAGCAGCACCAGACCAATGGTTCGCTGGCTGGCTATCTCTTCACATGAAGTCCAACCACTGACCTGAACATCTGGGGTGCAAGTCTCCGGGTCAAAAAACCCGATCCACCAGGCGAGAATTCCAATTCCAGCAATGGTGCCAATCATTGCTAAGGAATTGTTTTTCAATCTGGTTTTGCTCCTAGTTACTCTGAAGGCTGCTGCTTGGCAATTTCAGCTCGGACCTCGTCCATGTTGAGGTCTTGAACTTTGCCAATTAGCTCTGTTAGCGCTGGAGCTGGGAGTGCACCGGCTTGGTTGAATAGCAAGATGCCATCACGGAAAATCATCAGGGTTGGAATCGATGTGATTCCCGCCATGCCTGCTAGCTCTTGCTGAGCCTCAGTGTCGACCTTGGCGAAAGTAATTTCCGGGTTGGCATTAGAGGCATCTTCAAAGATGGGTCCAAACATCTTGCAGGGTCCGCACCACTCAGCCCAGAAATCAACGAACGTGATTCCTTCCTTGCTGATTGTCGCTTCGAAATTCTCGAGGACCAAATCTACTGTTGCCAAACTAATCAACCACCTTTGCCATCTTTTGTCGCCTTGAGGTTTGAGCCAAGACAATACCTGTTACAACCACCATACCTCCGAGGGCCTGCGTGAGGCTAATCAGCTCGCCTAGCCAAAGTAGAGCGAACAGCGCGGCAAGAATTGTCTCCGAAGTTGCCACCACGCCAACCAGAGTGGCGCTCAAATGCCTTAGGGCTAGGAATGTGAAGGCCATTGGCAGGAAGCTCCCTGCAACGCCGAGCACTAAAAGCATTAGCCACAACGGTGCGGTTGTTCCAGCAAGGTTTCCACTCAAGTCTGTTTGTTGCCAGAGGCTCCCATAGTCAAATGCTCCGAGATTAGAAAAGGGCAGGAAAAACAGAGTCGCAATTCCCATTCCATAGGCCATGGTGACGTTTGTAGGCAGGTGTCTTTGAACTCTCTCACCAACAATGAAGTGGGTTGATAAAGACGCCGCTGCCGCGAAGGCAAAGAGAACTCCAATTGGATCCAGCTGGGTATCCCATATCTGAGCCACCACCGAGAGTCCGCCGAGCACGAGTATGGCCCCAAACCATATCTGCTTTTTTACTGGCTCTTTGAAAAACACCAGCGCCACAATTGGCACCCAGAGCACGGCGGTGTACTCGATTAACAGTGCTATTCCCACCGGCAACAACACAACGGCTTGCGAATAAAAATACTGAAGGAACCCGACTCCAACTACTCCAAGCAAAAGCAGCCTCGGGATTAGGCGTCTTTCAACTCGCAGCTGAGACCGGTTAGCGATTAGCGCCCAAATCAAGGCAATCACTCCCGCAGCCAGAGACCGGATGAAGACAACCTGTTCAGCACTGACGCCAGATTGAATTATTACTTTTGTGGTGGAGCCGTTGAGTCCGAATAGGACTGCTGCAGTGAGCGCAAAAAATACTCCGAGCGCTGGATGTTTCTGGGTCAATTCGGCTTCAGCCAAACCTTTCTCGATTGCAATTGGGAATCAATTGGTCAACCGCATTAGTTTAGGAACATTATGGAAACTTTTGTACTTGCCGGCGGTTGTTTTTGGTGTCTTGATTCTGCGTTCATCCAGTTGCGCGGAGTCCATGACGTGACGTGTGCTTATTCTGGAGGCTCTAAGCCAAATCCGAGCTACCAGGACATTTGCAACGGCAACACAGGGCATGCTGAAGTGGTCACCATTGAATTCGACCCGAACGAAATTTCTGAGACTGAGATTCTGGATATTTTCTTCACGGTGCATGACCCAACTCAACTCAATCGCCAGGGAGCAGATGTTGGTGATCAGTACCGTTCTGCCATGTACTACTCATCGGAGGATCAGAAGCAGTTATTTGAGTCGGCAATAGAGCGAGCCAAGGAAATTTGGGGCGAGGACATTGTCACCGAGGTAACCAGACTTGGTGAAATTTACGTTGCAGAGGATTACCACCAGGATTACTTCGCGAAGAACCCAAATCAGGGCTATTGCCAGGCGGTTGTTGCACCCAAGGTTGCCAAGGTTCGCTCTAAATATTCGCACCTGCTGAAGTAGCGAGTTATCCACAGATTTCAATCTGGCACCCAAATTTGATTTGAGTCTTGCGAAACTTTCCGAACTCAAAGGAAAGGTTCACAAATGGTAGACAGTTACACGGCGGTTGGATTGGTGGCAACCACACCCCGCCACATCATCACGGCAGATGGATTGCCAGTCACAACTTTTCGACTGGCCGCCGGCACCAGGAAATTTGATCGAGACTCAAGCCAATGGATTGACGCTGAAACTAATTGGTTCACAATCGTCTCGTTCCGCGCCCTTGCAGAAAATGCCAAT